>DATFJO010000254.1:0-6439 GCA_035269145.1 Tangfeifania sp.
GAGGTCTGGTTCAGAATTGGTTATATAGGTTTTGAATATTCATGGAAAGACAAAATAGAGCAGGCCAACCGGAACATGAAAGTTGTGAATCTTTCGGAGGGGCTGAATTTAATCAGCCATGAATATCTTCCGTCGGGTGAAAAAAGTTCCACCGGAGGAATCAACCCGCACACCTGGCTTTCGCCCGCGTTGGTAAAACAAATGGCCGGCCGCATAACGGAAGAGCTTTCTACGCTCAATCCTGAAAAGAAAAATGAATACCAGGAAAACCTTTCGCAATTTATTGAGGAAATAAATGAGTTGGATGCAGAAATCAGTTCGGCTTTAAAAGATTTTGAAGGGCGGCAGATTATCCTGTTTCATCCCAGTCTTTCATATTTTGCACGCGATTACGGGCTTGTTCAGCTTTCGCTGGAGCCGGGAGGCAAACAACCTACACCTCAGCGAATGACTGCACTGGTTGATTTTGCCAAAAAAGAAAACATCGGGGTTATTTACATCCAAAGCGATATGGACCGGGAGCAGGCAAGGGTTTTTGCTGAAGAAATTGATGGGGAAGTTGTGGAAATGTGGCCGCTAAATCCGGAGTGGGAAGAAAATTTGATGGAAATTACCGATAAACTCACAAAGCACTTTTAACCTCAGTATTCAATACCTTTCCGGGCTTCATTTTTTTTAAATCTTACTCCGGGATTTTGCAGGCTGCACACGCATTCGAAATTTTCAGGGTAAAAACTGAGGGATATTCTTTCAAAAATGGTTTCAGTTGGCGGTTTAGCGATTCCATTACATCTTCGTAACTGCCGGTTAAAATACTGCTCATCGTCCCGCTTTCAAGGGTAATTTTTTTGTTTTCGGCCAGTTTTTCCAAAAAGTTTTCAATTGGTTTTTCATAATCATCCATTAAAGGATAGTAGCTGATTTCAACGGTTATTGCCATGTGTTTTATTTTATTTTTTTTACTGAAGCCACAATAAATGCCGGTTCTGCGAGGTGTTGTTTTTCGGTTCCGTCCAAAATTTCAAAATCGGGCGAAAAATAAACGCCGTAACTCAGATGAGGTTCTCCAAAACGGGTTAAAAGATTTTGAATATGTCCGGGGGTAAAAAACCGGGCATGTTTAAAAACCGGATCGGTTGTCCGGGTTTTTCCCAATTCGGAATTTTGGTTTAAACATCCCAGTAATAATGAGCCTCCGGGTTTCAAAACACGCTTTATTTCTTTCATTACAATATTAACATCTTCAATAAATTCAATCATGGCAACCGAGGCTACCACCGAAAAAGTATTGTCGGCAAAAGGCAATTGTGTAGCATCGGCCTTTCTGAATTTACAGTTGTCCTGATTTTTTTGCTCCGCAATTTTCAACATATTTTCCGATGCGTCAATTGCTGTAACATTGAATCCTTCTTGGCAAAAGAACGAGGTCCAGTGGCCGGTTCCGCATCCCAGCTCAAGCAGGCCCCGGTATGGAATATTCTCCAAATGTTCGGTTAATAGTTTCTTTTCAATGTTATCGATTGTTTTCCCTGGGTCACTTTTGTAGTAATTGTCGTATTCTTCAGCAATCTCCTTCTCTGTGAATATATTTTTTATCATTTTTTATTGATGACGTATTGGTTAAAAACACAATTTCTTTTTTGGCTTTTCGGCTGTGAAATTACTAAATAGTTTTGATGCATGCATAAATTATTGTGTCAGGCTAATCCGGTCCAAATGCGCAGATTGTTAAGAGTACATTCACGAAATGAAAGGAAGATGTTGTGGTTGCATTAACATTTCATTAACAAAAATCAAATTAAACTATTAAAAGACATTATTGTCTTAATATGGGTTTTGAATAAGAAAAGCCTGCGAGAATTAAACAATTTTATAAAATGAAAAGATTTTTTGCCATTGCGGCCATAATTACAGGATTTATATACACAGCAAATTCAGCAGCAAATTATAATGTTGACGAATCGGATGATGACGCTAAAAAAGCTGTTGTTAAAGGCATTGTGCTTGATCAGGAGACGAAGACCCCTTTAGAGTTTGCCAACATTGCAGTTTACAATAATACCGATTCCTCGCTCGTGACCGGTGGAATTACTGATGAAAACGGGCAGTTTGAGGTTTCTGGTTTTGATTTTGGTGAATATTACATTGTAGCAAATTTTGTAGGGTTTAATAAATCACACATAAAAAATGTTTCAATTGATGCGGACAATCCTTCGTCCGATTTAGGTGAAATTGAACTCAATCCATCGGCTGTAGCGTTGGGAAGTGTTGATGTGATTGCCGACAAAGCTCAGGTAGAATTCAAACTCGATAAAAAAGTGGTAAATGTGAGCCAGGTAATTAGCGCCGTTGGCGGAACCGCTGTAGATGTGCTTGAAAATACGCCGTCAGTTCAGGTTGATATTGAAGGAAATGTTACCGTTCGTGGTTCATCCAATTTTACCGTGCTGATTGACGGCCGTCCCAGTGTTTTAAGCGGGAGTGAAGCACTGCGGCAGATCCCTTCGTCATCCATTGAAAACATTGAAATCATTACCAATCCTTCGGCAAAGTACGAGCCCGACGGAAATGCCGGGATCATTAACCTTGTAATGAAGAAGAACTCGCTGAACGGGTTAAGTGGACTTGTAAATGCATCGATTGGTACGCGCGATAAGTACAGGGGGGATTTTACGCTGAATTACCGTACTGAAAAGTTCAACTATTTTATCGGGGCCGACTGGCGCGATGAAACCAGTTACGGAGGAATGACTTCGAACCGTGAAACATACTCGAACGACACTACCTTTTTCCGTTTTATGGACGGTTCCCGTAATTCTGTCCGCAGCGGTTACAATTTTAAGGCAGGAACTGAATGGTTTATATCGGATAATACCACGTTTTCACTTTCCGGAGAGATCGGGAAATCAGAAGGCACACGATTTGGTGACGGAGAAATGTACTCCTACACAGTGCCGGCTTCCGATGACATTTTTTCAGTAACCGAAGAAACCTCGGCCCGCGAAAACGATTTTTACAGCGCTAACCTCAATTTCCAGCATAATTTTAATACTGAAGGACATAAAATTGAAGCAATGGCATTTTATTCCTCCGAAACCGGCGATGATGTGGAAGAAGAAAGTGAAATCCTGGCTAACTCACAGTATGAAAAACTGGGAGAATACCTCGACCGGGTTTATTCCCTTGAAACCGAGGAAGAAAAAGAGTTCCGGTTTAAGGCGGATTATACCTACCCTTTTAGCGAAACCGGTCGGTTTGAGGCAGGATTGATGAGCCGCCTTGAAAATGAAGTGGAAGGACTTGCCTTTGAAAATTACGATCCGGTTACCGATTCGTGGATTGTAAACGAAGAATTTAGCAGTACCACCGACTTCCGAAGAGATATCCACGCTGTTTACTCCACATACAGCAATGCACTGGGCGAACTGGAATTTATGCTTGGTCTGAGGGGAGAACTGACATTGCGCGAAATATTAAATACCAATGCCACCGAAGGGTCGGAATTGAACCGGTTCGATTTGTTTCCAACATTTCATACTTCTTATAAAATTGGAGAAACAAATGAGCTGATGGCCAGTTACAGCCGTCGGATTAATCGACCGGGTGGCTGGGACCTCGACCCGAACCCTGCTTATTTTAACCGTTACACCATTCGTTACGGAAATCCCGATTTGGAGCCTGAATATACCGATTCATATGAACTTGGGGCATTGAAAAGATTTGGACGTTCGTACGTTTCGCTCGATGCATTTCGCAGGGTGACCAACAATAAAATCGACCGTTATCAGGAGTTGGGCGACGACGGGGTATTTTACCTTTATTCAGGTAATTTTAACAAGGATTATTCTACCGGGCTGGAACTTTCGGGAAATGTTAGTTTCGCGAAATGGCTGATGGTGAATGCCAGTGTTTCGATGTTTGATTACCGGATTACCGGCGATCTGAACGGGGAATCCATTGATCGCAAAAGTACCAACTGGAACAGCCGGATGAACACTACACTGAAGTTTGCCGAGAACTCAAGAATGCAGCTTAATGCGTTTTACCGGGGACCCTCTGTGTCGGCGCAGGGTGAATCGAAAGCCATGTTTTTTACTGATATATCCTACCGCCACGAGTTTTTCGAGCGTAAGTTATCGGCTACACTAAGTGTGCGCGACCCGCTGGGAACGGCCAAATTTGAGCGCGAATCGTATGGCGAAGATTTTAATAGCTCGTTTGAATGGCGGCGTGAACCGCGGGTAGTAATGCTGACTTTGAGCTACCGTATCAATAATTTTAAATCGGATGACAGAGGCGGCCGCGGAGGCGGCGGAATGGATATGGGTGGCGGCGGAGAATACTAAAAATGATGAGGGTGTAAAAAAACTGAGAAGATTTTTCAAATTTAATTGTTGCAGGTTTCAGGATGCATGTTTCAGGTTGTGCAGTTTTCATCATTACATCGGAGCGTTTGTCCCCATCTTTGAGGGGGACGAGAAACCTTTAGGTTTCGGAGGGGGTAGTGAAATGACAGGTTTCATGTAAGAGATTTACTTTTCCACCTTCCATTTTATCGTCACTTCCTGGATTCCCCATTCTTTGGCACGTTCATGGTTGATTCCCATGTAGATGTCGATTTTTTGCTTCCAGCGCTGGTTCATTTTATCCAGTACCCTGAATTTTCCGGGAAGCCCTTCAATTTTTACCAACTGATTGCGGGTCAGGCCTTGTTTCACCAAATCGCGCGAAACGGCAATGACTTTCATTCCGGGTTTCAGTGTATCACCCCACGCTCCAATGTTTGGATGAGCGCTGTGTGTTTGACCGGGCAGTGAGTTGTAAGCCGAAGCAACCACCTCCAGTTCTTTGGTTTCCGTTTTCTTACAGGCACTAAAAATGAGCACCACAAAAAGAATCCAGATTGTGGCTACAATTACTTTTTTTATTTCCTTCTGAAATTGCAGCATTCTATTTATTACAAGCTTCATTTGCTTATTAATCGCAATTCAAGCGTGTATAAATATAACGGGACAGTGAACCGGGATGTTCGGAATTTTTGTGGGAGGGGTTATTATTCAGGATTTTTTTCGAGATAATCAGCAGCTATTTTCAGCTCTTTGTACCAATCTTCGCCGTACTTTCTGATAAGCGGTTCTTTCAGGAATTTATAGAGTGGAACCTGCAGCGATTTTCCGCAAGCCAACCCGGGTTTGCAAATGTCCAGCTCTTCGTAATTCACGGCGTCGAAACGTTTGTATTCGGTAATACGGATGGGGAAAAGGTGGCACGAAACCGGTTTGCGGAACGAGGTTTCTCCTTCAAAAAAAGCTTTCTCAATGGCGCACTTCAGAATGCCTTTTTTATCGTAAAAAGTGTAGGCGCATTGTTTCTTATTGACCAGCGGCGTCACTAAATCGTCGTCGTCGTCAATCATTGAAAAGCCTTCTTTCTCAACTGCTTTTTGATGTTTCTCAGGAAGGTATTTTTTGAATTTGGGATATTCACGTTCGATGATTTCGGCCTCTTCATCTGTTAAAGGCGCACCCGAGTCTCCTTCAATGCAGCAGGCTCCCTTGCATTTCAGCAAATCGCACACGAATTTCTTCTCAAAAACATCGCGGCTGATAATGGTGCGTCCGATTTCTATCATTTATAATCTTTTATTTTGATTATTTTTATCTGAATTGATAATCTATTTTGAAGTGATATCAAAAAAAAACAAAACTCAATATCCAAATCACAAATAAATACCAATTATTAAATTTCCAAAAACCAAACCTCTTGCTTTTCCTTTGTTTCGAAAATTGATTTTTGGTGCTTATTTGAGATTTGCCTTTTGTTATTTGAAAATTGTATCACAAAAAAATCTCATCCCGAACGAATCAAACTATCTCTAAAAAAGAGCTATCACTTCGTTTCTGTAAATGTCATTCCTGCGAAAGCACGAATCCCCTGCAATTATAAAGAGATTCCCGCTTTCGCGGGAATGACAATAGTAATTATTTTCTCAACAAATTCTTGCCGGTCATGTCTTTTGGAATTTCCAGACCCATAATGGAAAGCAGGGTAGGAGCCACATCGGCCAAAATCCCGTTGTCGAGTTCCATGTCCACTTTATCTTCGCTGACCAAAATACACGGCACCGGATTGAGCGAGTGCGCAGTGTTTTCCGAACCGTCGTCGTTTACTGCATTGTCGGCGTTTCCATGGTCGGCAATAATTAGTATGTCATAATCCGCTGAAAGGGCTGCTTCCACCACTTCTTTGGCGCACTGGTCAACTGCTTCCACAGCTTTTTGAATGGCTTCGTAAACGCCGGTATGTCCCACCATGTCGCCATTGGCAAAGTTGAGGCAAACAAAATCCGCTGCACCATCTTTCAGCTTCGGAACAATGGCGTCTTTTACTTTTGGTGCCGACATTTCGGGCTGCAAATCGTAGGTAGGCACTTTGGGCG
>DATFJO010000255.1:0-2641 GCA_035269145.1 Tangfeifania sp.
CGTCGCACATTCCCGGCCGGATTGAAGAACTTATGGTGAATTTCACCGGCGATTATGTGCGCAAAGGAAATGTAATCGCTTCAATTTACTCACCCGATTTGGTGACGGCCCAGGAAGAATTGTTCGAAGCCCAAAAAATCAGGGAGACGCAACCTGCTTTGTTCAGGGCTGCCAAAGAAAAATTAAAAAACTGGAAGCTGACCGAGGAACAGATTCAGCAAATACTGGAATCGGGCTCAGCCAGAGAAACATTTGATATCCGCGCCGATGTATCGGGCTATGTAACTGAGAAGATGGTCAACAACGGCGATTACGTTAACCGCGGACAAGCGATTTACGAAATTGCCGATTTGTCGCGCGTCTGGGTATTGTTCGATGTATATGAATCGGACATGCCGTGGGTTGATCGCGGCGATGAAATCACTTTTACCATTGCTTCTTTGCCGGGAGAAACTTTCGAAGGGGAAGTCTCTTTTCTCGATCCTGTAATCAATCCAAAAACACGGGTGGCTAAAGCACGTGTAGTCGTGTCAAATTCAGGGTTGAAGTTAAAACCTGAAATGCTGGCATCCGGTGTAGTGGAAGCCGAATTGGCCAACCAGGATGATAATGTGGTGGTGCCCAAAACTGCCGTCATGTGGACCGGCGAACGCTCGGTGGTTTATGTGAAATCGGAATCGGAACGCGGTGTGGATTTTATTATCCGTGATGTAACACTTGGTCCCGGTTTGGGCGAAAGTTACATTGTAGAAGAGGGCGTTGAAGAAGGTGAGGAAATTGCAGTGCATGGTACGTTCAGCATCGATGCAGCGGCGCAGCTTGCCGGCAAACGCAGCATGATGAATCCCGACGCTGGTGTGATTGTTGAACATGCCCACGACGGAATGGTTACGCAAGAATTGCCCTCGGAGCCGGAAGTTGACATTGAACCGATGAGAACAGACCCAAAATTTACTGCACAACTTACTGATGTTTATGAAGCTTACCTCGATATGAAGAATGCATTTGTTGAAAGCGATGCTGAAAAGGTAAGTGCAGAAGCAAAAGATGTAATTGCAACGCTGGAAAATGTAAATATGGGATTGCTGGAAGGGGATGCCCACATGGCGTGGATGGATCAGTTGAACAACCTGAACCGCAATATCGAAAAGATAAGCAGCTCAACAAATATTGACGAACAACGTACCGCATTTGTAAGGTTTAATTTAGCTTTCTATAAAAGTGTAAAAATGTTCGGCTTGAATGAAAAAGCTTATTTCCAGTATTGCCCCATGGCCAATAACGACCAGGGAGCATACTGGTTTAGTGAAATCGAAGAAATTAAAAATCCGTATTTCGGCGACATGATGCTGGCTTGCGGAGAAAACAGAGAAGTAATCGAATAAAACAGCAAATTAAGACAAAAAGGTATGATAATTGCATATCCTTTTACAGATAGGATAAACAGTTGAAAATAAATAGTAACCATTTAAAAACAAATAAATTATGAAGACAAAAGTTTTAGGATTAGTAGCGATGTTCCTGATGACAACCGCGGTTGTTTTTGCAGGAGAAAAAGCAGAGAAATTTAAAGTATTCGGAAATTGTGGCATGTGTGAAAAAACCATTGAAAAAGCAGCCAGCTCGGTTGATGGTGTACACGCAGCAGACTGGGATAAGGAAACAAAAATGATCCAGATAAAATTCGACGATTCAAAAACCAGTGCTGATATGGTTCATAAAGCCATTGCGAAAGTGGGTTATGACACCAAAAAGTACAAAGCAAAAGACGAAGTTTACAACGAACTTCCCGGATGCTGCAAATACGATCGTGAAGAAAAAGCAGAAGATCACAGTCACGAAGGACATCAGCATGAATAAAAGAAATTTCGGCCCCTCCTAACCTCCCCAAAGGGGAGGAATTATCCCCCTTTGGGGGATTTTTGGGGTCTAATTTTAAAATTCTTATCCTGTAATTAATTTTTAATCAGGACTTTCAATTGTATATGACAGCAATTCAGTTTCTTTCAACAATCACCTGCCCTGAATGTGGATTTCAGAAAACGGAAAACATGCCGGAAAATGCATGTCAGTTTTTTTATGAATGCACGGGTTGCAACTCAATTTTAAAACCAAAAAACGGAGATTGTTGCGTATTCTGTTCTTACGGTTCAGTAAAATGTCCGCCTGAACAGAAAGGTGAAAAATGCTGTTAGATTTAAATTGTACCAGAAATTAAATTTTAGAAAAATGAAGAAAATAAATAACACCGTCTTATTCGTTGCAGTAGCATTTTTGCTGTCACTGGCTTCAAATCCGATAATTGCAGAAAATGCCGAATGCCAGACTGTTGTCGCTGAAAAAGACACGACCCAGCAGGAAAATGTAGTTTGCTACGAAGTTTTTGGCATGGATTGTCCGGGATGCCAGTCGGCACTGGAGAAGCAGGTGAAAAAAATTGACGGCGTGGCTGATGCAACGGCAAGTTTCAAAGAGAAACAAGTAGTTATTGAAATGAAGCCTGATGCCAAAGTTTCGGATGAAGAAATTGAAAAGCGCATTAAAAATGCCAATTTCACACCGGGTAAAAAAATTGAACCTTCAAAAAATGAAGAATAAATTTTTGAGTTTCGTTTTACTGGCCGCTTTTTTATTCACTGCT
>DATFJO010000256.1:0-6951 GCA_035269145.1 Tangfeifania sp.
CGTCGCACATCAACTCGCTGATTAACCGCGCTTTCCCATCAATAATTTGCAGCGCTCCTTCGTGGCAGTTCGGCACACATTGTCCGCATCCGTCACACAATTCTTCATCTATTTTAACTATTTCCCGTATCATTGCTTTAATTTTTACAATAACAAATGTAGATTTAAGCCGTTGGGTAAATTGTACCAATTGTTACAAAATCAGAATAAATGATAAATTACCAGTTATTGACAAAGTGCCCGGTATTTCGGGGAATTTCTGAAAAACGTACCGAGGAACTTTTAACGAACATCCATTTTCAATTAAAAAGTTATTCAAAGAATGATGTGGTTGCCATTGCAGGTCAGGAGATTACGCATCTTTATATTATTCTCGCAGGCAGCGTGAGAGGCGAAATGATTGACTATTCAGGAAAAACAATTAAGATTGAAGACATTGAAGCGCCCCGCCCGCTGGCCACTGCATTTTTGTTTGGCTCCGAAAATAAATTCCCGGTGACTGTAAGCGCCAACAGCAATGTGAAAATTTTGGCTGTACCCATTTCTGAATTTCTGAAACTGCTTCAAATGGACGTGGATATTTTGAAAAATTACCTGAACAGTATTTCATCGCGCACACAGTTTCTTTCACAAAAGCTGCATTTCCTGAGCTTTAAAACCATTAAAGAAAAAGTGGCCCATTTTTTACTACAGAAAGCCGGCGAGCGTCTTCACTCTGTTGAGTTAAAAAACACACAGCAGCAACTGGCTGATTTGTTTGGCGTAACACGCCCTTCGCTGGCGCGGGTGATGGCGGAAATGCAACGTGAAAAACTGATAATAACCGAAAAAAAGACGGTGACACTTCTCAATAAACAAAAACTGAATGAACTGCTCAGAAATGGATAAAAATAAAATTGAAACATACCAGCTATTCAGCAAGAGTGAAAACCTGCTGGCTTTTAGTACAACTCGCTCAACTTTCTCAGAAAATGAAATCCCCCGTTTTACAGGAGAACCCAAAAATGATGTGAAACAAAACAGAAAACGCCTGGCTTTGGTTTTGGGAATTCAGCCGGAACAACTGGTATTCCCGCGGCAAACACATACCAATTGCGTAGCCCACCTTGACAGTATTCCTGAAAATGAAATAAACGAAACCGATGCGTTGGTGACCAACCAGCCCGGAATTTGTTTGTGTGTGCAAACTGCCGACTGTGTGCCGGTTTTATTGTTCGACCCGGCGAACCGCGTGATTGCAGCAGTTCATGCGGGCTGGCGCGGAACAGTGAAAAAGATTGCGGAAGCAGCAGTTTTGAAAATGCAAATGAAATACCATTCAAAACCGAAAAATATACTGGCAGCAATCGGGCCTTCCATTGGGCCGGAAGTTTATGAAGTGGGCATCGAGGTGGTAACTGAAGTCCGAAAAAATATTCCTTTTCATGAAAAAACACTTCAGAAAAACACATCAGGAAAATTCCATTTTAATCTTTGGGAAGCCAATCGTCAGATATTACTTGCCGCCGGGCTGAATGAACAGCATATTCAGATTACAGAAGAATGTACTTTTCAAAAAGAAAACAAATACTACTCTGCACGCAGGGAAGGCATCGAAACCGGACGGATTGTTTCAGGAATTATGCTGGTTTGAATAATTCACCAAAAATATTATTAATTGGGGCAAGAGGTTGTATAAAATCTTTAAAAACAGCCCCGGTTATTTCATTTTGATCGAAAACAACTATCTTCGCAGCAGGCTTCCATAACGATAAAAAATGAACGAAAAAGAAAATAGTTACAAATGGAGAAATACAAACTGACAAACAGGGTCACCGGCTGGATTACATTTTTAATCGCAGCCGTTGTTTATTTAATGACCATTGAACCTACCACCAGTTTTTGGGATGCTGGTGAATTTATTACAACAGCTTTTAAACTGGAAGTGGGCCATCCGCCCGGAGCCCCGGTTTTTATGATTCTCGGAAGGTTTTTTACACTTTTTACCGGTCCTGAAAATGTTGCAATGATGGTGAATGCAATGTCGGCATTGGCAAGTGCTTTTACCATTTTGTTTCTGTTCTGGACCATCACTCACCTGGCAAAAAAATTAGTGGTAAACAATACTGAAATTCCATCCTCCGGAAACACCGTTTCAATTATGGCAGCCGGTTTTGTGGGAGCTTTGGCCTACACTTTTTCCGATACATTTTGGTTTTCGGCAGTTGAAGGCGAAGTTTATGCCACCTCCTCGTTGCTTACCGCCATTGTTTTCTGGGCCATTCTGAAATGGGAAAACATTGCCGATGATAAACATGCCAACCGCTGGCTTATTTTTATCGCTTATATTATCGGACTTTCAATCGGGGTTCACTTACTGAACCTGCTGGCAATTCCGGCTATTGTTTTTGTTTATTATTTCAGAAAATATGAAGTCAGCCGCAATGGAATCATTGCAGCGCTTGTTATTTCAGTTGTGCTGCTCGGCGTAATCATGTACGGAATTATTCCCGGCGTGGTCACCGTTGCTTCATGGTTCGAGCTGTTGTTTGTAAACACTTTCGGGCTTCCTTTCAAATCGGGTGCGTTATTTTACATTGCCCTGATTATTGCAGCAATTGTTTATGGCATACGCTATACCATTAAAAAGAACCTGGTTTTATGGAACACGGTAATTGTTGGAGTTACTGTAATACTTATCGGGTATTCTTCGTTTGCTCTAATCATCATTCGTTCGTCGGCCAAGCCTCCTATGGATCAAAATAGTCCAAACGATGTTTTCTCTCTGCTAAGCTATCTTAATCGGGAGCAGTATGGCCAGCGTCCGCTGTTTTACGGGCAGTATTACAACTCCCCGCTCGATCCGCAGAATCGTTACTCCGAAGGAAAAGCCATTCGCTCGCAGATTGACGGAAAATATGTGGTGACCGACCACCGCGTTAGTCCGAACTACGATGATAAATTTACCACTTTCTTCCCACGGATGTGGAGCAGCATGGATCCTGTTCATGCCCAGGATTACCAACTGTGGGGGAAAGTTGAAGGTAACCGCATAAGTCACCGGAATGAAAGCGGAGAAACAGTAACCATTGTTAAACCCACATTTGTCGAAAACCTGCGTTTTTTCTTCAATTATCAGGTAGGGTACATGTATTTCCGCTATTTTATGTGGAATTTTGCGGGTCGCCAGAACGATATTCAGGGGCACGGAGGTGTACTGGACGGCAACTGGCTGAGTGGTGTTAAATTTGTTGATGAATGGCGGCTGGGCGACCAGGATAACCTGCCGGCGAGGTATGCAAATAACAAAGCCAGAAACACCTACTATTTCCTGCCATTGCTGCTCGGATTGCTTGGAATATTCTTTCAGTACAATAAAGGGAAGGAAGGAAAAAAAGGACTCTGGCTGGTATTCCTGCTGTTTTTTATGACAGGGCTTGCCATTGTGATTTACCTGAACCAGTATCCGCACCAGCCACGCGAACGGGATTATGCCTATGCAGGTTCGTTTTACGCCTTTGCCATCTGGATTGGACTTGGTGTGCTGGGCATTATCGAAGGACTCAAAAAATATATGCCTGAA
Source organism: Tangfeifania sp. (assembly GCA_035269145.1). Classification (GTDB taxonomy): domain Bacteria; phylum Bacteroidota; class Bacteroidia; order Bacteroidales; family Prolixibacteraceae; genus Tangfeifania. The sequence continues at coordinate 3,563 of DATFJO010000256.1, forward strand.
ACCATTGCAGGTGGATTAGCCGGAGTGGTTACCCTGATTTTGGTCCCCGGAATTATGGCTGCCGAGAACTGGGATGATCACGACCGCTCAGGACGTTATACAGCCCGCGATCTGGGTGCCAATTACCTGAAAACCTGCCAGCCAAACGGAATAATATTCACCAATGGCGACAACGATACCTTCCCGCTCTGGTACAACCAGGAAGTGGAAGGCGTGCGAACCGATGTGCGGGTGTGCAACCTCAGCTACCTGCAAACCGACTGGTACATCAACCAGATGCAGCATCAGGCTTATGAATCAGAGCCATTGCCTTTCTCTATGAAAGAAGAAAAATACCGGCAGGGAACACGCGACCTGGTTTACCTGATGGATAATCCGCGGATTTCCCGGTCAACCATAGGCCTTAAAGAAGCAGTAGACTTTATTGCTGACGATAACCCGGCAACCAAACTCCGTCAGGCCGACAACGCATCGTACCTCCCGAAAAAGGTTTTGAGTTTTAAAATCGACAAACAGGCAGTTATCGATAACAATGTTGTTTCGCCTGAGGATTACGATAAAATTGTGGATACAATCACCATCGATTTGTCGGGTAAAAATTATATATCGAAAGATGAGATGATGATTCTCGACCTGCTCGCCACAAACAACTGGGAACGCCCCATTTACTGGGCAATTACAGTTGGGCAAAACAAATACATGAACCTGTCTGATTATTTCCAGGTGGAAGGATTTGCCTACCGGCTGGTTCCAATAAAAGGTGAAAGCACCGGCCAGCAATTAGCTTACGGAACAGTAGCTACCGGGCTCATGTATGACAACCTGATGAACAAGTTTGAATACGGGAACATGAACGACCCGGATGTTTACATCGACGAAAATAACCGCCGGATGATGACTAACATCCGCAACAGTTTCGGGCGGTTGGCCGGTGGCCTGATTGCCGAGGGAAAAATGGATTCCGCAATTGCTGTTATCGATCGCTGTTTCGAGCTCGTTCCTCCTAAAATTGTTCCCTACGAGTTTTTTGCCATTCAAATTGCTTCAAATTATTTTGAAGCAGGAGCCGCTGAAAAAGGAACTGAAATTTTCAGAAATGCCCTGGCTGATTTTAACGATGAACTGAATTATTTCTTTTCACTCGAGCCAAAATTCAGGCAAACACAGGATATCAACCAGGAAATTCAGCGAAATATGTTTTACCTGCAACGCATGGAAAGAACAGCACGCCAGAACGGTGCAGAAGAATTGGCTACTGAAATCGGCGAACAGATGCAACAGCATTTTGAATCCTATAATTCGAATTAAAAAAATGAACATTCTGGTAACAGGCTCCGGTGGCCGCGAACATGCCCTGGGGTGGAAAATCAAGCAAAGTGAAAAAACCGGGAAGCTCTTTTTTGCGCCCGGAAATGCAGGAACCGAAGAATTGGGTGAAAACCTGAATGTGGGTGTTTCCGATTTTGAAAATCTCAAAAATGCTGTTCTAAAAAACCAAATCGACATGGTGGTGGTTGGTCCCGAGATACCACTGGCTGAGGGAATCGGTGATTTTTTTGCTGAAGATCCGGAGTTGCAGCATGTAAAAATGGTTGGCCCAAAAAAAGACGGTGCGCTGTTGGAAGGCAGTAAAGATTTTGCCAAAGATTTTATGATGCGCCACAATATTCCCACAGCAAAATATTTGACTGTAAACCAAAGCAATACCAGCGAAGGAATTGAATTCCTGAAATCGATGAACCCGCCATACGTTTTGAAAGCCGACGGACTGGCAGCCGGAAAGGGAGTGTTGATTATCGACAAACCGGAAGAAGCTGAAAATATGCTGAAGGAGATGCTGGAAGGCAAATTTGGAGAAGCCAGCAATAAGGTGGTTATCGAAGAATTTTTAAGCGGCATTGAAGTTTCGGTTTTTGTGATAACCGATGGAAAAGACTACAAAATACTGCCTGAAGCAAAAGACTACAAACGCATTGGCGAGGGCGACAGCGGGTTGAACACCGGTGGAATGGGAGCTATTTCTCCGGTTCCGTTTGCCGATTACGAGTTCATGCAAAAGGTTGAAAAACGAATAATTGATCCTACAATCAACGGATTGCGTCTGGAAAAAATCGACTACAAAGGTTTCATATTTTTCGGTTTGATTGAAGTGAAGGGAGATCCCTTTGTAATTGAATACAATGTGCGTATGGGCGATCCGGAAACCGAAGCGGTGATGCTAAGAGTAAAATCTGATTTTGTGGAACTGCTTGAAGGTGCAGCCGACGGAACTTTGGGTGAAAAGGAAATTGAAATTGACGAACAGGCCGCTGCAACCGTAATGTTGGTTTCAGGCGGTTATCCCGGCAGCTACGAAAAAGGGAAAGAAATCAGTGGCCTTGAGCTAATTGCCAACAGCATTGTTTTTCATGCAGGAACAAAACCCGAAGGAGACAAAGTGCTGACAAACGGCGGCCGGGTGCTGGCAGTGAGTTCTATGGGAAGCAACAGGATTGAAGCACTTGGAAATTCATATCGGAATGCAAAAGTCATTCAGTTCGACAAAAAATATTACCGGAAAGATTTAGGCTTCGATTTGTAAACATGATACTTCGCATATTAAAATCAAACAGGGCTGTAAATTACATCCTTTTTCCATTGCTGGCAGTGGTTGTGTGGGTGGAAAGTTTGATTCAGCCCGAGATTTATTCCTTTTATCGCGGAGAAACCCAAAACTTGCTTTACCAGCCCATTGCCCGGCTGTTTAGAGATGCGGCGTTGCTGCAAAGCATTGCCTCCCTAATTATCCTTCTGGTTTTGGCTTTTATCGTGTTGCAAATCAACAACCGATACAGCTTTATCAGGGTGCGCACTATGCTGCCGGCCCCGCTTTACATCATCATGATTAGCGGTTTGGTTGAGTTGCACACATTGCATCCGGTTTATTTTGCCGCATTTTTTGTTTTAATGGCTATCTACCGCTTTTTTAGCGCTTTCGACCAGGTAAAACCCTATTCGGCCGTTTTTGATGCAGGGCTTCTTTTAGGAATTGCATCACTTTTTTATTTCAATATTGCAGTGCTTTTCCCGGCGCTGTTTTTTGGAATACCAATTCTGGCCCGCGAAATTAGGTGGCGCGAATTTGCCATTGTAACGCTGGGTTTTTTATTGCCTTTTATTTTTGCCGTCAGCTATGCATTTGTTGCTGAAAATTTACTTGAGGTGCTGAAAATTTTTGAAGTAAATACCCTCACTCCAAACAGTCATTTTAAAAATAATATTCCGCTGCAAATTTACCTGGGATTTCTGATAATTCTCACATTGCTGGGAAGTATAAAAATCATTCAGCAGTACGACTCCAAAAAAGTGAGCACCCGTAAATTTTTCACCGTCTTTTTTCTTCTGTTTGT
>DATFJO010000257.1:0-2095 GCA_035269145.1 Tangfeifania sp.
AGATCATCGTTTCTGCCGCTGAGTTTTCGAAAAGATCGCTGTATACCTCGTATGCTAACCGATTCTTCAATGTTTGCCTGTGGGTATTCAGGGTTTCGCATCAGCCAGATTTCATTGGGCAGAGAATTGTCGCCACGGATCAGATTACCGCGAATAACAACACCGAGCCCGAAGCCTGTACCCAGCGTCAGGCCCACGAGGTTTTGGTATGATTTCTGGCTGCCGGCTTTGTGCAGTTTTTGATTCAGATGTGGCAGGCTGCCTTCCATGGCTTCTCCCAGGGCAAAAAGATCAGCATCATTGTTGATAAAAACCGGAACATTGAATTTCTCTTTTAGCATGGGCCCGAGAGCAACGCCTCCACGGTATGCGGGCAAATTTCCCAGATCTCCTATCACACCATGTTAGTAATCAGAAGGACCGGGGAAAGCAAAACTAAGAGCAGTTACGGGTTCATCATGTCTGGTTTTCAGCTCTGAAAAACCATCCACAATGGTTTGGAGGCTTTTTTCCAGATCATCGGCATGGGAGGATTTGCGGATGCTTTCCCCCGAAAGTTCACCATTTTTCACGGCAGAAAAAACAAAATTGGTTCCGCCGGCATCTAAGCTAAAAATCAAAGGTTCGTTGTTCATAATTGTTATGAATTTTGAGTTTTTACGGCAACGAAAAAGGCGTATAATATGGCTGCTGCAGGAATTACAAAACTAAAACCAACACTGGTAAGATCAGCCAGCACCCCCATGATAACCGGTAATACAGCACCGCCGATAATGGCAGTTACCATTAGTCCCGATAACTCATTTGTGTATTCAGGATGTTTATCCACTGTGATGGAAAAAATCAATGGAAAAATATTGGCAAATCCCAGGCCGATCAAGACGATGGAAACAATGGCAAGCGCCTGTATATTTAAAAATAATCCACCGATGCCCGCCAGAGCGAGAATGGTTGTGATCAGAAGGAAAAGCGGGGCTTTTATCCAGTTGAGAATCACACCCCCAAGAAAACGGCCTAGCATGATGGTTAAGAAAAACAATCCAACACTGGCAACACCTAATTTATTAATTTCAAGTCCGTAATTGTTTTCCAGGAAACTTGGCAATTTTGAAGCCATGCCAACTTCTGCTCCAACGTATAAAAAAATGGCGAGCACCATAATGCCGATTCCCGGTTTCCCGAGTAACGCCAGGCATGATTTTAATGTTGGAGGTTCTTCCGGGATGGCTTTTTCACGGATGGGAATGAGTAGTAAAATCACTGTTGTTATGCCAATGGCTATAGCGTAAACAGGAAAAAGTAATTTCCAGTCCATACCCCACCATGTAGCAGCCGCAGCCGGCAACAGAGCTCCGGATAACGAGCCGATAGCTTTTACAAATTGTCCAAAGCTAAGGTTCCTGGAATACTTACCCTGCGGTGATACATCCCGCATGATGGGGTTTCCGGCTACCTGCAAAAGAGCAGCCCCGGCACCCAATAACAGAATGGATAGCAACAGAACGCTAAACAAAGTAAAACCCAAAAATAGTGGGATTACCAGGCCAAGCAGAGCGACAATCAGACCCAAAGCCAGAATTTTTTTCTTACCCTGTCTGGCCATTATCAGGCTGAATGGAACCGGCAAAATGCCAAACATGATAAAACCGGACATGGGAACAAATCCGGCCAAAAAATTGCTCAGGTGGTATTCATCTTTCACCAGATCCGTGAGGGTTCCGGCAACATCGCCAAATCCCATGGACAGGAAAGCAAGAAAAACGGGTACAGAGGCAAAGGCAGGATTGATGTTTTTGCGAGTCATATTCGGGCTGATTTTAGTTGGGTTAAATATAAAGAATATCTTTCAGGATGCTGTCTGAAATAAACAGGGATTCGGGCCTGAGTGAAAAAAGATTGCCTGAAAGCACTGCCTTTCCCTCTGTCGTGTATACATCAAGTTTACGTTTTAATTGAATTATAGTTAAATCCGGAAAACGATTTGCCATTTCTTTGAAGTCTACCCCCCGACGGGTGCGAAGGTGTGTTATCAGGTAATCGTTGATTTTATCTTTCTTGCTCAGAATTTCATGATTGGATTGATTTTGCACCGGAT
>DATFJO010000258.1:0-5648 GCA_035269145.1 Tangfeifania sp.
ACCACAGCTCCAATCTGCGCATCCACAAAAGCAATACAGGCGAGGTAAGCCTGCAAAAAATGTTTTAATCCTTTTTCTGCATCGCCGTCGTATGATTCTTTTAAGGTTCGATAATACCAAAGCCCTTTGATATCCGGTGGGTAAATGTCTTTATAATGGGTATCAGCATTATCATCTTTTTTTAATTCGGAAAGTTCAAGCTCATCCAGCGGAAACATGTCGAAATATTTTTTGGGCGCATAAAGCGGGGTGTGTGGCCGCACAAACCCGATTCCCATAAAAAATGGTTTGTCAGTGCCTTCCGCTTCCATCTCTTCAATTCGTTTTGCCGCCCATTGCGCATGCATTTCATCAGGCATTAAATCGCGTTTGTTTTCATCTTCATATTCCAAAAATTCACCTTCCTTTTTTGCTTTACCTCCCCACATAGAATAGAGCCATCCTGTTTTTCTTCCTTCCGAAATTGAATCAGGGAAAGAAGGGACATCAGAAAGTGATGCAAACGAACCATCAATCGGGCCAATACTTCTGAATGGTTCAGGAACGGAAGGATGCCCAACGGATTCAATTCCATTAAAAGCAACCGGACCATAATTATTGACTTTAGCACCCCATTCATGCCACATGTCTTTTCTATTGTGATGTAACAGCTTTCCACTTCCCATAACATGGTAATCGTTCTCTGCGAAAAGCTGCATAATAGTTTTATTGTTTTTCAGAACCGGCTGATTTTTCAGGGCTGTCCAGCCAAAATCGCCGGAATCGTGTGGGTAAACACCGGTAAACAGACTGTTACGTGAAGGAGCGCAAACCGGAACATTGGAATGGGCATTAACAAAAGTTACGCCTGATGTCGCCAGCTTATCAATGTTGGGTGTTTTCACCTGTGGGTGGCCGCCGAATACACCTTCGTAATCGTTCAGGTCATCCACAATAATAAATACCACATTTGGCTTTTGTTGCTGTGCTGATACATAAAAAACAGTGCTCAACATCAAATAAAAAATAAAAAGTAAAACAGATTTAGGTTTTGTTTTCATTGGTTTAGTTTTGATTGTTTATTATCATTTTCAGCTTTCTGGTTTGATGATTCCTGAATTCTTCAATTCGGTGAAACGTAATAAAATTGGCGTTGTGCTGGTTATCGGCATAATTTTCGCCATCGAAATAAGCAGTGCGACTTAGGAAAATGATATCGTTTTTTTCAAACTGCCAGTCGACGTATTGAAAACCGCTTTTCTGTACGTTGTCATCCTGAAGAATGACTGAATGCACCGTCCAGTTTCTCAGATCGGGCGATGAAACCAACGCCAGCGTGTTGCGTGTGCGCTCAATGTTGTGTCCTTTAAATTCTTCGGGAATCCAGTTGGAAAGACTCCAGTAGCGTTTGCTTTTTTCATCGTAACGAATAACAAACCGCTTGCAGCCACCGGGGAAACGGATAAAATCCTTTTCAGGTCGAAAGGAAAGGTTTCTACCGTCATCCGAAACATGGACGATGGCGGCATATTCTTCCTCGCGGTTGTTTACCCGCAAAATATTCAACACATGCCCCTCCTGCGAAAGGACGGCTCCACCTTCGAGCCAGGTACCGTATTCTTTTCCCCAGGCCGTATCCACGGCCATGCGTGTGGAGGTGGTCCAGCTTTTGGCATCGAGCAAATCGGCATCTACCGGTGCTGAAAAAACAACAGCCTCAAAATCACCCCATCTCCCCTTTCGCGGTGCCACTTCAAACGGCCGCCAGATTCGCCCTTTGGCAACAATTAGCGAAACTGCCGAGGTGTGATAACCTTTTTCCACATTTTTCGGACGAATCAATCCCGACCGACTGTCATCGGGCGATGTCCAGGAATGACCGTCATCCTTAGATTTGCGAATTACGGCATTCCCGTATTTTTCGTCCACACCAATCAGGTATAAATCTCCGTTGTGTAAAAACAACCCCGACCAGAAGCCTTTCATGCCGCTGATCTTTTCCCAGGTTTGGCCGCTGTCTTTTGATTCATACACCGAAATCTTTTCCATTTCAGCACCAAACTGACCGTGAGAGGCAATGTAAGTTCCGTCGGGTAAAATTACAATCGAAGGTGTTCCGAGGTAAATGCCTGTTTCTGCAGGACTGAAGGCGACCACAACTCCCGGAACATGGGAGAAATCTTTTTTCTGAGCCGAAGTTGAACCAGCCAACAGCAACATTATAACTGCAATGGCAATAAAATTAACCTTTGAAAATCCGTATTTTTTGAGTTGATTCTTCATGATTTTATCCTTTAATTTTTTAACCGGTCGAATTCCACTTCGCGGCACCATTGTTCCAGTTTTACTCGCAATTCTTTGTAAATTTCCGGGTTATTTTCTGAAACATCACGCTGTTCTGCGGGGTCATTTTTTAAGTTATACAACACCGGTTTCAATTCTGATTTTTCAAGTGGAATTTCCCAGTGCGACACAAAGGGGCGTACCAGTTTCCAGTGGCCCTGACGGATGGCAGCGTTGTAGGAATAATCAGGTACCCCGCGGGTCCACTGCCACATGCGGGTATCAGGGAGTTGACTGCTTTCACCATCTAATAAACCCGCAAAACTTTCGCCATTTGTTTTTTGCTGAAAAGAAACGTTTAAATCACAAATTTCAACCAGCGTTGGAAAAATGTCGGTGAAATGAACCACTTCCTCTACTTTTCCGGATTTCACTTTTCCCGGCCAGTTGACAATAAGCGGTACCCGTATTCCTCCCTCGTTTACCATGTATTTGGTGCCTTTTAATTTCATATTGAACCGTTCGCCGGTCAGCGGATCGGGGCCGTTGTCGCTGGCAAAAATGATGAGCGTATTTTCGCGGATACCAAGTTCTTCCAGTTCTTCCATTAAACGGCCAATTCCGTCATCCATAATTTCAATCATGGCATAAATGATGGCTGTATTTTTATCGTATCCTTTTTCAAGGTATTTGTTTACTGCTTCTTCAGGCGCACCCAACGGACGGTGTGGTGCATAATGTGCCAGGTGTAAGAAAAACGGCTCATTGCGATGCCGTCTGACAAAACGGATCGCGCGTTCCGATATATCGTCGGTCAGGTAGTTGTCTTTTACTTCAATCAATAAATCCTGTACCATCAATTCATAATCGAAATAGCTCGGCACATTGAATCCGTGAAAACCTTCAAATTCCTGAAATCCCCTGCGGAGCGGATGATAATCCTCGCCAATTCCGCAGTGCCATTTTCCGACCAGTCCAGTTACATAACCGTTTTCTGCAAACACATCGGCAATGGTGTGCAATCCTTTTTTCATACGCGATAGTTTGGGAAAACGCTGCATGCTTAAAGTGACGCAACCCGTGCGGTGCGGATACTGGCCGGTTAAAAGGGCGGCCCGGGCAGGAGCACAAACAGGTGCGGCCGAATAGGCCTGGTCGAACCAAATACCTTCATTGGCCAGCTTGTTTATTGCCGGGGTGTGAGTCCTTCCCTCATTAATTAGCGATACATCGCCAATCCCCATATCATCAGCAAGAATCAGAATAACATTGGGAGAAGTTTTATCCTGCTGAGCCTGGATTGCTGTGTGAAAAAATAAAACTAACAAAAAAAGAAAAGGCACTCTTATTCCCATACTGATCAATTTTTATCAAAAACACTCAAATCCCATTCATCCATCCATTCCAGGTACGGAATTCCTTTTTCATCAAATTGAACAGGCAGCCAGATGTATCTGCCGTCGATGGCATTTTCGGGGCGCCAGCGGTCAGCCATAAAAATGAACGCGTCTTCTTTTCCCTGAACCGGCAATACAAAGGTGCTCTGCGAATCAAAAGTTAAGTCTGCATCTTCTCCAATACACGGATTTTTCACATAATTCCAATCTCCCATTACTGAACCGGCAACCAGCAAGCGGGCTGCATTGGGCGCCCAGCCTGTGCAGCCGGATGTTATCATATAGTATTTCCCGTTGTGTTTAAAAATCGATGGCGCTTCGTTATGTCCGGCAGGAAGCACCCTGATGTATTTTCCGGTAAAATTCTGATAATCATCGGTTAATTCGGAAATGTGCAGCGTAAGGTTTTCTTCCGATGAATGAATGTGATAGGCTTTCCCGTCATCATCAACATAAAGCGTCATATCGCGAGCCATCTGTCCTTTTTCAAAATCCCGTTGCATTATCATACCATCTTTAACGGCCTGAATCCACTCATCCGTCCACGATTTCAGGTTGGTGTTGAATGATTTCGACTTCAATTCTTCGGGATAATTTAACGGCCAGTCTCCTTTATTTGGATTGATACTGTGAATGTATGTGTACGGACCGGTTACCTTATCGGCCACCGCCAGCCCGGTTTTTGCTGCATCGTAACCCATGCCTTTCAGTTCGTGGTGAAACCACATGACAAACTGGTTGTTCTTCTTATTGTAAATGACTTTTGGGCGTTCAATAATGCACCCTTTTACAATCGGACTTTCAGGGTCTTCAGACACTGCGAGTGCAATGCCTTCATCTTTCCAGTTATACAAATCATCTGAAGAGTAGCAGTGTACTCCGACTTGTGCTTTATTACCGGCCTTTCCTTCGATTTTATGCTCGCCAAACCAGTAATATTTTCCTTCATGAAAAAGCACTCCACCTCCGTGTGCATTGATGTGCAGGCCATTGTTATCGGGCCAGATTTCTCCGGGTTTGATGGTTTGAGCCATACTTATATGAGATGTTGCCAGGACAACAAAAATTGAGAGGAATGAAAGAATCTTAAATTTCATTATGACATTTTTTATTTTATTTAACTAACTGTATTCTATTACGTAAAATCCAGAGCAAGAACTGGATGAGATGATTAAAAAAAAGAATGGCAGTAATTTTAATCTGATTTTTATCCAATAAACTGAATGAACTACCAACCACCAGAAAAAATTTATTCTTTTATATAAATCCTCGCGTAATCTATTTCATAGCTACGTGGAAACTCTGTTTCCTCTATTTTTGCTTTATCCGGATGTGGATTTCCGCCAACTGCAAGGTTCAGCCAAAAATTACACAGGTTTCCTTTAAAAGGATATTCCCGCCTCGAGGTGTCGATATTTTTTGTATCAATCGCAATTTTCGACATGAACACATCATCCAGGTAAATAGTCAGCCATTCCCCGTCTCCTACCAGTTTCCATACATGATATTTTTCCAACCAATCCGGATCACCTGCAAATCCCTTTGCGGTGCCATCAATAATATTTTTTAGTTGCAAAGTAGTCGGGTTTTGATCTTTGTTCGATGTCCATTTGGCGCCATTTTTCCCTTTGTACGCAAAGTTGGCCATCATTTTTCCGGTGTAGTATTCCATAATATCGATTTCGCCACCATGAGGCCAGCCACCGTGCCCGGTAGTCCAAAATGCAGGCCATACACCATAGTCTTCATCGTCCCCATTTTGCAGTGGCAATTTTGCCCTTGCTACCATTATAATATTATCATACTTCTGATGATATTTTTCTTTTGTAATAAAACTGGATGATGTGTAATGGGCGTATTCCCTCTTTTCTCTCCAACTGTTGCTTCCTTCAACATAATTTGGATTTTTGACTTTTTCGCGTTTGGCGGTAATAACTAAACGCCCGTCTTTACAGGTGCCATTCTCTGCCTGATACCACTGAGCTTCGT
>DATFJO010000259.1:0-6059 GCA_035269145.1 Tangfeifania sp.
TGAGATTATTCGATGGAGAATCAAAAGAACTGCTTACCGACTACAACTGGGACACGACCAAAATTCCGGAGGAGTTGGAGCTCATTCAAAAGGGCCGAATAGGTCTTCGGCACATGTCCACCAGGCAGTTTATTTACAGCAATTTCAAGGTTGAAAGACTATAACCAGATTAGCGGAGTACGTTTTGATTTGCACGCGCAGTAAAATGAAGTAGCGGACTGTATTATTGCCAATTTGGGAGGGTAGAGGCATTTTACTGAGTGGATACGGCCCGGGTTGAAGATGAGAATAAATTTATTACCATTACCAATAATTAACCGGACTGTGAGGAACGATTTTCATGGTATCCCTAAATCCAGAGAATACATTCGGCTTGACGATGTTTCGGGTTATACAATTATATCATATAATGTTGGGTAGCGTGGTGCAGAATGATGCAAATTAAAAGGCCCGGAGAAATCCGCAACAATTTCGCCATTGAACCCATTGATTTGAGGACTGCAGGAAGTACACTGGCAAAGTAGAATTAGTGCTTTAATTTAATTATTATTACAAGATGAAGATAAAAGATATAATTTTTGGATGTTTTGTATTATGCTCAACAGTGGCCTTTTCATTTACAACAAACAAGAATAACAATCCCAATATCGTTATTATTTATACCGATGATCAGGGTTATGGAGATGTAAGTGCACTCAATGTTGAAGCAAAATTTAAAACGCCCAATATTGATAAATTGCTTAATGAGGGCATCACTTTCACTGATGGTCACAGCAGCGATGCAGTTTGCACGCCTTCCCGTTACACATTGTTAACCGGTCGTTACAGTTGGCGAACTTCATTGAAAAAGGGCGTACTGAGTGCCGATGGACCATGCCTGATTGATAAAGACCGAATGACCATTGCTTCACTCCTAAAGGAAAATGGTTACAATACCGCGATGGTTGGAAAATGGCATTTGCAAATGGATTTTGCCGGTACCAAAGGAAAAAACCGGGACTGGTCGGTACCATTTACTGAAGGTCCCATTGAGCATGGATTCGATTACTTTTTTGGTATCCCGGCATCGATGAATTACGGCGTGCTCACCTATCTCGAGAATGATCGTGTTTTAGACCCACCTGTGCTTTGGACCAAAAAGAAAGTAAATCCCATTTCAGGTTCTTTCCATGATGCAGTCAGACCGTTTGATTACAGAATGACGCCTCCTTATCAGGAAGAACCGGGAGAAGGGAGCGATTGGATTGAAGTTGCTCCATCGTTTAATGATGAACTGGTACTAAAAACTTTTGCAGACAAGGCTGTGGAATATATCAATCGGGTTGCTCAGGAGGCTAAAAATGGAAAACCTTTCTTTTTGTATTTTCCAATAACAAGCCCGCATTTGCCCCATTGCACGCACCCCGATTTCCGGAGACGGTCGAACTGTGGTAATTATGGCGATTTTATGGAAGAAACAGACTTCAGGATTGGCCAGGTGTTGGAAGCCATCGCTGAAAATGGAATAGAACAAAATACACTCGTTATATTTTCGTCCGACAATGGTGCCGAAACCAATTATGCTTATTGGTTAGAAAAGTACGATCACAGCTGTTCTATGAATTTCAAAGGAGGAAAACGTGATATTTATGAGGGCGGGCACCGTGTTCCTTTTATTATGCGCTGGCCCAAGGTAATTGAAGCAGGTAGCAAGGTTGATGTACCGGTTTGTCAGTCGGATTACCTGGCAACAATCGCAGATATTATCGGTGCAAAGTTACCGGATAATGCTGCTGAAGACAGCAACAGCCTGCTTCCGCTAATTTCAGAGAATTCGCAGGGAGAATATCGTTCAAACAGGGCCGTTATTCATCACTCTTCCAGAGGGTATTTTGCCATTCGCAAAGGCAATTGGAAACTGAATATGTTTCGTGGTTCAGGTGGTTCACTTAATCCGAGATTTATAGAACCAAAGGAAGGAGAGGCACCTTACGAACTCTACAACATGGAAACTGATCCGGGTGAAACCACGAACCAATATTTCGAGCACCCTGAGATTGTGAATGAATTGGAGTCAGAAATCAGCAAAATTATAAAATCAGGAAGATCAACACCAGGAACACCGCAAGCGTTTGTAAAAGATAATTGGGAGCAGGTAAGCTGGATGGATCTTTAGAAACAAAAAATTACAATTAAAACAACTAAAATGAACTACCTGAAATTATTGAAAATTATAACTGTTACACTTTTTTGTGTGGTAAATTTTGTATCATCATCGCCAGCACAAAGTATAAAACAGAAGCCAAACATTGTTTTTATTATCACCGATGACCAGGGAATGGGAGATATGGGGTGCATGGGTAATCCTTATATCAAGACACCGCAAATTGATAAGTTTTATAGCGATGCCATTCGTTTTACCAATTACCATGTAGGCACTACCTGCGCACCAACCCGCAGTGCAATAATGAGTGGGCGCCATTGCAACCGGGTGAATGTTTACCATACCATTATCGGGCGTTCAATTCTTTTCGAAGATGAAGTAATTCTTCCGCAGGTGCTGGCACAGAACGGATATGTAAATGGCATGTTTGGCAAATGGCATTTAGGCGATAATTATCCATATCGTCCGGAAGACAGGGGGTTTCATGAAGTTGTCCGCCATGGCGGTGGTGGTGTCGGCCAGGGTCCCGATTACTGGATGAACGATTATTTCGACGATACCTACTGGCACAACGGCGAGCATCAAAAATACGAAGGCTATTGCACCGATGTTTTCTTTTCCGAAGCATTAAAATTTGTCGAGCAGAACAAAGACAAGCCATTTTTTTGTTACTTATCCACCAATGCGCCGCATTCACCTTACAATCTTCCCAAAGAATATTTCGACATATACCAGGGGGAAGAATTTAATGATCTGTCGGAACGTGTGCGGAGATTTTACGGGATGATTACCAACATCGACGATAATTTTAAAAAACTGGAAGACAAACTGGATGAATTGGAATTAACCGATAATACCATTCTGATTTTCACCACAGACAACGGAACAGCAGCGGGAAGAGAAACATTCAATGCTGGTTTAAGAGGCGGTAAGGGAAGCCATTACGACGGCGGTCACCGGGTGCCATTTTTCATTCGCTGGCCAAACGGAGATCTTACCGGAGGAAAAGATATTGATAAGCTGCTCGCCAATTACGATCTGCTTCCAACTTTTGTCGATTTATTAGGAATTGACTTCAACCCTGTAAAACCTTTGGACGGAAAGAGTTGGAAACCCTTGCTTTATGATGATGATGATGCCAACTGGGAAAACCGGATTTTATACATTGATACACAGCGCGAACAAAACCTGGTTAAATACAAAGATTACTCGGTTATGGACAACGACTGGCGATTGATTGATGGTGATGAATTGTACAACATAACCAATGACCGTGCTCAGGAAAATAATGTAATAGGCGATCATCCTGAAGTGGCTGCACGCCTGGCTGAAGGCTATGAAAAATGGTGGCAATCGTTCATGGATGACAACGTAGATGAAAAATATGCCTATATAAAAGTCGGTTCACCTTATGAAAATCCAAGTAAAATTTCGGCACACGACCTGATCGTTGTAAAATACAGTCCGGCATGGCATCAAAGAGGTGCTATTCAGGGAGTACAATCTGGTGGTAGCTGGAAGATTGAATTCGTGGAAGATGGAGAATATTCCATTTCGCTTCGCAGGTTTCCACGGGAAAGCGGCTTGGCAATTAACGCAACTTTCCCGGCTCAGGAAAAAAGGATTGAATTAGACAGGACATTGCCCGCGAGTGAAAAATCAGACTTTACTGAAGCCTCTTTATATGTCGCCGACATTGTTGAAAGCATTGAAATTGAGGAAGGACAGGAAGAAGTTACATTTAAAGCCTTTATTCCTGCCGGCAAGTACGATATGGAAGCACGATTAGTTGATGAAGCCAATCGTATTCATCCGGCTTACTATGTATATATTGAAAAATTGTAAAACATAAAATGTTCCTGCTGGCACGGAACTGTGTTCCGTCCCTTGCTTTGCAAAAATGTATTATTTTAGAATGGATGAAAATTAATCTTTGATTCAATAAATTTACAACCATGTTTGCAATCCTTCTCAAACAAAAAACTGCCCCTGTTCTACTTTTGGTTTTCATTTTTATAATGGTCTTTAGCAGCGTAGCAAATGAAAAAGAAACCCTTATTAAGATACAGAAAGCAAGTTTGGTTGAAAAAAATAACCGCGCTGAAATAAGAACCAGGCAAATGAGTTTGTCGATTCCTGTAAAACCTGCTTTGGAAAATAAGTTACAGGATGCATTTGTAATAAAAAAACGCTGAATTCATTATACACGTTGCAGAGTTTTCTATTTTTAAAACAAAAATCAAAATCTATGAATCGGCTAAAACTTTTTCTACTGCTTTTCACCCTTGCATTTTTATCGTGTCAAACAAAACAGGTGGATGAAAAACAGAAACCCAATATCCTTTTTATAGCAGTTGACGACTTGCGCACTGAATTGGGTTGTTACGGAGAATCACAAATAAAAAGTCCGAATATTGATAAACTTGCATCAGAGGGATTGGCCTTTAATCGCGCGTATTGTCAGCAGCCCATTTGTATGGCATCAAGGGCAAGCGTGATGTCGGGTTTGAGGCCGGACACACTGAATATTTATAATTGTGAGTCGTTGGAAGAGGATGCTCCGGGAATTTTAACACTCGACCAGCATTTCGAGAATAATGGGTATGAAATATGGGCAGCCGGGAAAATTTATCATCATGGAATTGATTATGACGTACAATTTGGAGATGCCTACCAAAATGTGGAAACGGAACAGGTTGGCCGGGGTTATCTTTCAAAGGAATCTCTGAAAATTGTGGAAGAATACGATGCCTGGTATCGCGAGAACAGAAATCAATCAGGTGGTGGACGTGGACCTGCTTTCGAATGGCCCGACGTTTCCGACAATGCCTACCACGATGGAAAAATGACAGATATGGCCATTGACAAACTTGCTAATCTTAAAACTTCCGACAAGCCATTTTTTATGGCAGTTGGTTATAAAAAACCGCACTTGCCTTTTAATGCTCCCAAAAAATACTGGGACATGTACGATGTGAATGAAATTGAACAGGCAGATAATCCCTATCATCCTGAAAATGTGAGCCAGTATTTCAACTATAATTTTGGCGAATTGAGAAATTATTACGGAATTCCGAAAGGGAATACAGCTTTTAGTGATACACTGAACAAAACCTTAAAACATGGCTATTATGCCTGCGTTTCATACATCGATGCGCAAATTGGTCGCTTGCTCAATGAATTGAAAGAAAATGGGTTAGATGAAAATACCATAGTTATTCTCTGGGGCGATCACGGCTGGAAATTAGGGGAACACGACATGCGGTGCAAGCACACACAATTTCATTTGGACAATCACGTACCAATGATTGTAAAATCTCCCGGCCAAACAGCAGCAAAAACAGATGCTTTGGTGGAATTTGTGGATATTTACCCGTCGTTGTGTGAACTGGCTGGCCTGGAGTTGCCAGACCATTTACAGGGAACAAGTTTTGTCCCATTGATTG
The DNA here is from genome assembly GCA_035269145.1 of Tangfeifania sp. Classification (GTDB taxonomy): domain Bacteria; phylum Bacteroidota; class Bacteroidia; order Bacteroidales; family Prolixibacteraceae; genus Tangfeifania. The sequence goes on from DATFJO010000259.1 coordinate 5,590, forward strand.
ATAACCCGGATAAAAAATGGAAAGAAGGCGCCCTGAGTTACTGGCCCGAAAGTAACAGAACCAATCCCGAAAAGGTAATTATGGGCTACACCGTGCAAACCGATCGTTATCGTTACACTGAATGGGTCAGAGTTAGTACCGGCGAATTGCTGGCCCGTGACCTTTTTGATCATCAAACTGATCCGGAGGAGAATGTGAGCATTGCAAATGACCCGGCCAATGAAGAATTAATACAAAAACTGAGTGGGTTATTGGATAGAGGAAATGGGTGGAAAAAAATTGCTGCAAAAATTAAACGAAACCGATAAAACCATTCGATAATGAGAAAATCTGTTAAAACTTTAATATACCTTTTTCTGCTATTGTTTCTGCTAACCTGTAAGCCCAACAGCGAAGAAGTTTCCTTATTTGATAAATTTCAGAATCCTGCACCCGATGCACGACCAATGGTACGCTGGTGGTGGAATGGG
>DATFJO010000260.1:0-5875 GCA_035269145.1 Tangfeifania sp.
GTGAGTATACCGAAGTCGGTCAGAATATAGCCATCCCAACCATACTCATCTCTCAGCAACTGGTTTATTTTGTAATTGCTGTAACTCGTTCCGAGACGCTCCTCACCCACTGGAGAACCGTCCGTTTCAATACCTACTGAATAGTTTGTCATGGCAGCGGTAACCGTTTCTGTTTTTCCCGGCAAATCCATACAAGCTAAAAATGGCAAAACGTGAGTAAAAAACTGGTCGCCGGGAAATACGTTATAAGCCCCGTCACGTGTGTGTGATTCGCGCCCTCCTTCAGCAGCTCCGTCACCGGGCCAATGCTTCATCTGGTTGTTTACGCTGTGTTTTCCCCAACCCAAATCATTCCCTTGTTCATCGTAGGTAGATTGCCAACCGTTGATGATTGCTCTCGCCATATCCATTGACAAGGCGGGATCTTCACCAAATGTACCGGGAATACGTTTCCATCGGGGTTCTGTTGCCAGGTCCATTTGTGTGGCAACCTGCATCGAGATTCCCATTGCACGCCACTCTTCCGACATCATTCTGCCAAATTGAGCTCCAATTTCAGGATCGAACGTTGCCGCCAATCCAAGATTACTTGGCCAGCTTGATACATCTCCCGACCGGGGATCGTCAATCCAGACTGCGGGAATACAGACGATACCATCTTGTCCTTCGATATATTCCTGTACCATGTTGTTCCAGTTAACTTTTGTCCTCACGTCTGCTGTTCCGCCGCGGGGAGCCCGCAGTTGCCGGTAGCCTAAATCGAGAGAACTCTTTATGATAGCATCAAGAGAATCAGGATTGACCCTCCATCTTCCAAAAGGATTCATTTTCATACCCATCATTTGCTCAACCGGAATCTCATCAACCATGGCTGCCGCCCTTGTTTCAAAATCAACACGCCAGTCTTCAAATTCATCCAGCAAGTTGTTTCTGTTGAGATCTTTGAATGCGTATCCGTCAACCTGGATTAGCTGAAGTCCGGATTTTTTCGAATAACCGAGGGTCGTTCCGTCTTCATTTGTTACCATAGTCCAGCCATCCGGAGTCTCTGATTCTTCCCACTTGATGTTGCCCGATCCAAGCTGATCGGGTTTTCTGGGGTAATCTTCGGTTTTATTGCAGGCAGAAAACAAAGCAACAACTACCAGGAATGCCAGGAAAAACAAGATGTTTTTTGAGGAAGAAAGGTCTTTAAATCGTTTCATTGGTTTATCTCCTTCTCTTTAAGAATTTTAATTATTTTAAGTCAGTCGTTTCATGATTAAAAAAGTATCAAATATGTTTAAATAATAGTCATCTCATACTCCGCGTTTTAATGAATAAAACTCAATATTCATCTGTTACTGAATACCTCCTGAAATTTCTTTTTAAAAACTCTGCCAAGCGGAATTTTTGTTTTTTCGATTTCAATTTGGTTGGCAGAAGTTTTATCTACAAGTTGCAGATTAACAATATAGGAACGATGAACCTGAATGAATTGACTGACAGGTAATTTATTTTTCCAGTATTTTAATGAATACGAAACATAGTATTTTTTCTTTTTACAGAATATGTGCGAATAATCTCCATCTGCCTGGATATGTGTAATTTCATCAAAATATATTTTAACATAATCGTATCCTTCTTTTATTAAAATGCTTTCCGGTGTTTTTCTTTTGGTAGTTATTGAACTATTTTTCATTAAACGTTCCACCTTTAAAACTGCTTTTAAAAAACGTTCAAAAGAAAAAGGTTTTAAAAGGTAATCCACCACCTCAAATTCATACCCTTGCAAGGCATAATCAGAAAAAGCCGAAGTTATGATAATGAAAGGTTTCTTGTTCAATACAGATAAAAAATCGATGCCCGAGAGTTTGGGCAAATGAATGTCAAGAAATACCAAATCAACATGATTGTTACGCAAATACTCCAGCGCATCCAGCGCATTGGAAAACAAACCCTTTAAATCCAACTCATGTATATCGCCAATATATTTTTGGAGAATTCTGCGGGCCGGCATCTGGTCTTCTATTACAATGCAACTAATCATCTGATAAATTAATTTCTAAAAATACTTTATACCAATTTTTCTTCTTTTCAATATTTAGTTTGTACCTATCCGGATAACTCAAATCCAATCGTCCTTTTACATTTTTCAACCCAATTCCTGTGCCCAGGTTATCTGTGTTTGTTTGTTCGGAATAATTATTTTCGCAATAAAAAGATAAGGTATTATTGGAAATTTTCACCGAAATATTGATCTGAATATCACTCAGCTGACTGGCAGGTGCATGTTTAAAAGCGTTTTCAACAAAAACCATAAGTATCAGGGGCGCAATCCGTAAATTTTCCGGCTTGCCATCTACATTAAAATTAACCCTTCCTTCATCGTCCAACTGAAGCTCACTGAGCTTTATATAGTCATTTAAATTATCCAATTCCTTGCTCAACAATACCGTTTTATCACGGCAATCGTACAACATATACCTTAAAATGGAGGAAAGTTGCAGAATAATTTCAGGAGTTTTGGGCGAATTGTCCAGTGCAAAAGCATACAGGTTGTTTAGGTTATTAAACAGGAAATGTGGATTGATTTGCGAGTTCAGAAACTGTAATTTGCTTTCGGCAACCATTCTTTTTAAAGAATCGATTTTTCGCTGTTTTTGAGTGGCATCCCAGGCAAATTTAAAACCAATTACAAGTAAAATTGTAGGCAAGCTCTGGATAAGTGTCATTAAATACAGAACGTTTTGATACCGTGCCGAGTTGCGAAAAAACAGCCATTCCACAATATATTCATCCACAACAACAACCGCCACCAGAACAATTAAAAATCCAAATGCAAAAGCACCATACTTCTTCGAATAAAAATAGCGCGGGAGCAGGTAATAATTTACAAAAAGTGCAGCGCCAATATAATTAAATTTATAAGCAATTTTATGCCACTGCAAACCTGGTTCATTTCTATTAAAAACATCCAGAAAAATTAATAATGCTATAAAAATGCCTAAAAACAGGTATTCTTTATTTGCTCGTTTTAACAGCCGGACCATGCATTAACTATTTTATAACGAAGATAGTTGCCTTTTTTGAAATGTTTATTCGGAATCGATAAATAACTGCATAAACTGGTTGAACAACAATATTTGAAAATTATTGACTATTCAACCAGAAAAACAGGTAGCCGACCGAATCTATTTTTCCAGTTGAATACTCTAAGCTATATTGCAGATAGTTTATTGTTCCATACAATAAACTTAGTTTGTTAACACAGCCTGATACAGAGGTATCAGGCTTTTTTTTTATGGATATCGAACATTATAACCTGAAAGTATGTGTATATTTCAAAAGGATTGTCCTGTTCAAATACGCTGGTATTTCAATGATTGAATCCGATTTGTCGGCATTTCTCAGGTCGTTAAGCACCAGGTATAAATTATTTCCGTCGCGGGGATTGTACCTGAGCCGAAAATTGGTAAGCAAGATATTATCAAGTTCGTTGTACTGGATGAATGAACTCATCGACAATTTCGTATTCAGCATGTAGGTAGCTTTTATCCGTGCAATGTTGTTGGTAAAACTTTGATTCTGTTCCTGAAAACTGACCTTATCAAATTGATAGGTTGCTGACAATTGCAAACTTGCCGAGAGATTGAACTCGGGTTCAAATTCTACTGAAAATTGTTTCCCGTCATAAAATCCCCCTCCGTCAATACTAAAATCTGCCACCACTTTTTTTGTTCGTGGCGTATTAAAGCGTGTTCGAAGATTCCAATATGAATAATCATCTGCTTTCACTATAATATTGTTTGGCAAATAAAAATCATGTAACAATCCTTCTTTATTGTATTGGTAAGATATAAACATACCTATACCACTTTTCAAGTCCATTTTAAACTGGGTGGCAATTTCCATTTGCTCAATCTTTCCATCGCCAATACGTTTAGTCATTTCAATATCATTCTCGAACGAATACTTAAAAATGGGAGATTTTTCGCCCGGGTACCAACCGTATCCCAGTGTACCTCTCACTTCATGAATATTATTTATGAAAATAAAACCTGATTCCGGATAAAAATCTTTTCCCCAATATGCATATTTCCCTTCATACAAAAACCCCTTGTCGGCTCTGCGCTGCAATTCGAACGAGAAAAAAGTCGGATCGGTTGAAAATACTTCAGAACCGATTGAATTATCCTGTGATTGCGCCAGTTTTATATTCATGTAATCCACATCAGTAATTTTAAAAATCCCGTCGAGTCCGTATGCAACATTGTAATTCCCTTCAAAATCGATGCGCGATGTAATCATTCCTCCAACATACGAACTCTCGTTGATAACCTGTTTTCGCAACCGTGCTACGCCAAAGTTCTCTGCCGGATTTCCATTAAATTTTGTGGTATTCATATTGAGAAAGCCGACATCCCATTTTCCGAGCCGCCCAACCAGTCTGACGCCACCCAAAATATCTACCGGCTCGCCCCGGGCAATGCCAATGTTCCGGCTGTAAAACAAATCCTGAGGGCCTCCGAGTTCGTAACTAAAAATCCCTGAGCGTTCCTGGAAGAACAATCTTTTTTCCGGAAAAAACAGCGAATAACGCGTCAGATTCACCTGCTCATCATCGGCCTCTACCTGCGCAAAATCGGTATTTACAGTAAAATCGAGTGTAAGGTTATTGTTCAGATTATATTTAACATCCAGTCCACCCGTAAAGTCCGGATCATTATTTTTTACATATTCATTCTCAGCCTCATCAAATTCGTAGGCATTTGTAGTTCCACCGATAATGTAAGGTGCTATATAAACCGGATTTCGCGACTCAATTCCTTCAAAAACGATTGTTCGGGCCAGTGATGGCCGTGAATTGGCGCCCCGGCCATATTTGGTATCGATGGCCGGCCAGGTATCAATTTCGTTGGAATGACTAATATTCCGATTGATTATCAATCCCATACGTGTAATATCGTTTACACTTTGAAACCGCAGGCTTGAAAATGGAATACGCATCTCCACATGCCAGGCATTTTCGGTGGTCACTGTTTTAATTTCCCAGAATGAATTCCATGTGTAATTTTTACTTCCACCACCGGGGCCTCCACCCTGTCCGTCATTTGAAATTGAATAATCGATTTTTAAACCCGAGGGCATGGTAAAAAATCCCAAGGCGTTTTCATTATCATCGTAGGTGTCAAGTAGAATTCCAAATGAATCGGAATTCTCCGACTCTTCATCACGCTTTTTACTTGTGGATACAATGTCCGAAATATTTTGATAATACAAAATTGCACCCACCCAAAGGTATTCATTGTCAAAAGAAATGTACACCTCATTTTCTTCAGTTGGTGGGTTATTAAATACCGGAAAATGCATGGTAAGTGGAAATTCGGTGCTAAGTTTCCAGGCAGGCTCCTCCACTTTCCCATCAAAATTAATTTCGTCGGAAAGCGGTTTAATTTGCACTCCTTCCTGTCCAAAAACGTTAAATCCAATTAATAAAATGGCTGAAAAAACTAAAAAAGCTGCTGACTCTCTTTTCATAGAATATTCTGTTTTATAACTAAGATAGCTGCTTTTTTGAGATGTTTATTTTGAATCGATAAATGACAGAAAAAACAGGTCGAACAACCGGGTATTGTTTTTTCCGGAACTTTAAGTAGTTAATATAAAGTATTTTGTCAGGCTAAATTTTTGAACAAACAATTACTTACTTATTTCACACCAATTACTTTCAACGCTCCCGGCACTATTTTAACGTTCAGCAACGCAGTTGCCGGAATAATTTCACCATCCACCTGGCATTCCTGTTTTTGAGGCAGGGTAATTTTTGCCTCTTCAGTGGAGTATATGCGCACATATTCCATTTTATGTAACTTCCCGATAAATGAAGCAAAAA
>DATFJO010000261.1:0-3554 GCA_035269145.1 Tangfeifania sp.
GTTTATTAAATGGCTTGATATTTTGAGTTACTACTGATAAAGTGATCCTGCATTTACGATCGGAGAAACATCCTTATCACCACAAAGCACAACCATCAAATTACTGACCATTGTAGCTTTTTTCTCCTCATCAAAATCAACTATCTCTTTCTTATTCAGTTCATCGAGCGCCATTTCAACCATACTCACTGCACCCTCAACAATTTTAAAACGTGCTGCTACAATGGCCGTGGCCTGCTGACGTTTCAGCATCGCCTGTGCAATTTCCTGTGCGTAGGCAATGTAATTGATGCGTGCTTCGATAACATAAATCCCGGCAATTTCCAACCGTTCTTTAATCTCAGCTTCGAGCCTTTCATTCACTTCCTCGGTACTTTCACGCAGGGTAAGTTCTGCTTCCTCATCTTCAAAATTGTCGTACGGATACATTCCGGCCAGTTTACGCAAAGCAGCCTCGCTTTGAACCACTACAAAGTGTTCGTACTCATCCACTCCAAATGCAGCTTTGTAGGTATTCTCCACTTTCCAGACCAACACAACGCCAATCATTATAGGATTTCCCAGCTTGTCATTCACTTTTATAGGATCGCTGTCGAAATTGCGGGCCCGCAGTGAGATTTTTTTCCTGACAAAAAACGGGTTTACCCAATAAAAACCGTTGGTTTTGATTGTGCCTTTGTAAGCACCAAACAGAACCATCACACAACTTTGATTGGGATCGACTACTGTAAAACCCGGTGCAATAAAAAAGAACAAAACAGTCAAAATTACTGACGGAATAACCATTCCGCGCATAAAACCGAATACGATTAAAGTTAGAAGAACAAGCTCGATAAAAGCGAACAGGTAACCCGATAATCCTTTATAATTTTTTTCCATGGTATTAAATTTAAATTAATTTGATATTAAATTGATATCACAATATTACGGCAAAATTTCATGAAAAGCAAAAAATGGATTGTCTTTTTTTATAATAAATTGGTGAGATTGAAAATAAGAATTTACTGGAGTGCTTTATTTGGTGAGGTTGCAAATTTTTCTTTCATATTGCCTGATTTATAACGATTAGTGTTTAATTTTACTCATCCTCCAACTCCTTCAGTCACTTCGATTATTACGGATTATCATACACATACAGACACTATGCCACTAACATTTTTGAGTAAATTTATCTGTAAAATGGTATTATTTTCATGCTTGGCAAATAATAATAAAGCCCCGCCATAACTGGCAGGGCTTCATTTAATCTTGCAATTACCCGGGGTAGATTTCCTCAGGTTATATCTGCTTCTTATTTCACTTCTTCAAAATCAACGTCGGTTACTTCGCCGTCGTCTTTATCGTCGCCGCCACCTTGCTGGCCGCCTTGCTGACCACCCTGTGGTCCTGCCTGTCCGCCCTGCGGACCTGCCTGCTGGCCACCTTCGGCTTGCTGCGAATTGTACATTTCCTGAGAGGCGGCAGAGAACACTTTGTTCAATTCTTCCATCGATGAATCAATGGCTGCCAAATCCTGGTTTTTATGTGCTTCTTTCAACTTGGCAAGTGCATCTTCAATCGGCTTTTTCTTGTCGGCCGGTATCTTGTCACCATACTCCTTCAGTTGTTTCTCCGTCTGGAAAATCAAGCTGTCGGCCTGGTTAATCTTATCGGCCTTTTCTTTTGCCTGCTTGTCAGATTCAGCATTTGCTTCGGCTTCTTCTTTCATCCGCTTAATTTCGTCATCAGATAAACCTGAAGAGGCTTCGATGCGGATTGACTGCGATTTGCCGGTAGCTTTATCTTTTGCATGAACATTCAGAATACCGTTGGCATCGATGTCGAAAGACACTTCAACCTGCGGCACGCCACGCGGGGCTGGCGGAATTCCATCTAAGTGGAAACGGCCAATAGTTTTGTTACCCGATGCAACCGGACGCTCACCCTGCAGCACATGAATTTCTACTGAAGGCTGGTTGTCGGCAGCCGTGGTAAATGTTTCCGATTTCTTGGTCGGAATCGTAGTGTTCGCTTCAATCAACTTGGTCATTACGCCACCCATGGTTTCAATACCCAGTGAAAGCGGAGTAACATCCAACAATAGTACATCTTTTACTTCGCCGGTTAAAACACCGCCCTGAATAGCTGCACCAATGGCAACCACTTCATCCGGGTTTACACCTTTCGACGGATTTTTACCAAAGAATTTTTTTACCTCTTCCTGAACGGCAGGAATACGGGTTGAACCACCCACGAGAATTACTTCATCAATATCGCTTGCCGACATTCCGGCACTTTTCAGTGCTTTACGGCAAGGCTCGATGGTAGCATTTACCAATGTGTCGGTAAGTTGTTCGAATTTCGAACGCGACAATGTTTTCACAAGGTGCTTTGGCACACCGTCAACCGGCATAATGTAAGGCAGGTTAATTTCGGTAGATGTTGAACTCGACAATTCGATTTTGGCTTTTTCGGCAGCTTCTTTCAAACGCTGCAATGCCATCGGGTCGCGTTTCAGGTCAACACCTTCGTCTTTTTTAAACTCTTCTGCCAGCCAGTCAATAATTGCCTGATCAAAATCGTCACCACCAAGGTGAGTATCACCGTCGGTCGATTTTACTTCAAAAACTCCCTCGCCTAATTCAAGAAGAGAAATATCGAAAGTACCGCCACCAAGGTCGAATACCGCAATTTTCATGTCTTTGTCCTGCTTGTCCAAACCATAAGCCAATGATGCGGCAGTCGGTTCGTTGATGATTCGCTTTACAGTCAATCCTGCAATTTCGCCGGCTTCTTTGGTAGCCTGACGCTGCGAGTCGCTGAAATAAGCAGGTACAGTAATTACTGCTTCGCTCACTTCCTGTCCGAGGTAATCTTCGGCGGTTTTCTTCATTTTCTGAAGCACCATGGCCGAAATTTCCTGTGGCGAATAGTTGCGATCATCAATCTGTACGCGCGGTGTATTATTATCTCCTTTTACAACTTTGTATGGTACACGTGCAACTTCTTTTGAAACCCTGTCGAAAGTTTCGCCCATAAAACGCTTGATGGATGAAACTGTTTTTTCGGGGTTGGTAATGGCCTGGCGTTTTGCCGGGTCGCCAATTTTGCGTTCCCCGTTTTCAATAAAAGCCACAATCGAAGGAGTTGTGCGTTTTCCTTCGCTGTTGGGTATAACAACAGGTTCATTACCTTCCATCACTGATACACATGAGTTGGTAGTCCCTAAGTCTATTCCAATAATTTTTCCCATTTGTATATTTTTTTTAATTAATTGATTCTGTAAATTTTCGATGGGAAATAATCAATCATTGTGCCACCGGCAAAGTTGGGGTATTTAACGAAAATCTGGCACAGTTTGCCCCCAAATCAGGTTTTTAGCTGTCAAATCCGGTGACAAAAAGGCAGAAACCAAGCAATAATCGGAATAACCCACTATTTCTTTTTATTTCTGCTGAAAACAGGTTGCAGTGGATAAAAAGAAAACCGAACAGAAGATTACCGAATTTCTGAAAAAGAAAATACCCGGATTGCTGGGAATTTATATTTTCGGAAGTTTTGCCGACGACAGGCTG
>DATFJO010000262.1:0-11025 GCA_035269145.1 Tangfeifania sp.
CCAATCTGGTGCACAGACTAAACCGTTTCCTGCCACCCGACATTGCCGTCTCAAAAGTATTCCCGGTAAGCAGCGAGGCACACGCCCGTTTTAGCGCCATTTCGCGCACCTATAAATATTATATTTCCACGGAGAAAAATCCGTTTCAGATTGAAACCAGCTACCAGTACACGGCGCCACTCGATGTGGAAAAAATGAATAAAGCTGCCGCGGCGCTTTTCAACTACGAAGATTTCACCAGCTTCAGCCGCCTCCACACCGATGTGAAAACCAACAACTGTAAAATTTACCTTGCTGAATGGAAGCGGGAAGGCGGGCAACTTGTATTTACCATCAAAGCCGACCGCTTTTTGCGCAACATGGTGCGGGCTGTTGTTGGTACGTTGCTTGAAGTTGGCCGCGGAAAACTTTCGGTGGAAGATTTCAGGGAAATTATTGAAAAGAAAGACCGCGGAGCAGCGGGAGCATCGGCACCTGCCGAAGGGCTGTTTTTAACCCACATTGAGTATTCTGATGAAATGGGAATTCTGTAGCACAAAGTTTAAATAATGCCGGGTGAGTAAAGTTGAAAGTAATATAAACAGTAAGGTGCCTAAACGAAGATCAACTTGAAAAGCCTTAAAGAGTGAAACGGTTTTGAGGCTCAATTCAATTGCTAATCGGTATTACTCCTCTCCTTTGGAAAGGTTGGGAGAGGCTCAAAAAAAAAGGACGGGTCAATACCCATCCTTTTCACTAACTAAACCAATAAAACTAATCAAACCTAAACCTATGAACTAAAACTATGCTGCAAATATAAGATGCTTATGAATAATTTGGGTTAATTCAATGTTAAAAAGTATGTTGTTAAACATTTTTTAACAATTCTGATTTTATCTGAAAAAAACAAAAGATGTGTGTTGTGTGGTTCTAATTTGAGAATGGTTGGAAGAAAAAAATGAAATAGTTTGCCGGTATATTCAGGAGTTGGATACTCCGGTTCCCGGACAAAAAAAAAGGACGGGTCAACACCCATCCTTTTCACTAACTAAACCAATAAAACTAATCAAACCTAAACCTATGAACTAAAACTATAATGCAAATGTAAGGCAGATTGTTCAATTCGGGGTTAACTAAACATTAAAAACATGTTATGAAACATTTAAGAACAAAAAAAGCCTTTCAAATAAATGAAAGGCTTTTTGTCTGAAATTCAGTGCTTTTTATTGTTTTTTACTTTTACCTTCCTCGCCAGCGATTGAATCACGCATGTCGGTGTCGGCCATAATGTTTTTGTATTTCATGTAATCCATTATACCCAGGTTTCCCTGTTCAAAAGCTTCGGCAATAGCGAGTGGCACTTTTGCTTCGGCCTCGATTACTTTGGCACGGGCTTCCTGTGCTTTGGCTTTCATCTCCTGCTCGAGCGCTATTGCCATGGCACGGCGTTCTTCGGCTTTAGCCTGTGCAATATTTTTATCGGCTTCGGCCTGGTCGATTTGCAAACCGGCGCCAATGTTTTTACCGATATCGATGTCGGCAATATCGATGGAAAGGATTTCAAACGCCGTTCCGGCATCGAGTCCTTTTTCCAGCACTACACGTGAAATAAAATCGGGATTTTCGAGCACTGCCTTGTGGGAGTGCGACGAACCGATGGAAGAAACAATTCCTTCACCCACACGGGCCAGAACGGTGTCTTCTCCTGCTCCACCCACCAATTGTTTAATACTGGCACGTACTGTAACACGCGCTTTTGCAATTAACTGGATGCCGTCTTTTGAAACGGCGGTTACCGGCGGTGTGTTAATTACTTTCGGATTTACCGACATCTGCACTGCCTCAAATACATCGCGGCCGGCAAGGTCGATGGCTGTTGCCACTTTAAATGTTAAATCGATGTTGGCTTTTGACGCTGAAACCAGGGCATGCACCACATTGGCAACATGGCCGCCCGCCAGGTAGTGGGCTTCCAAATCGTTGCGGTTGAGGTGAAGGCCGGCTTTGGTTCCTTCAATAAGGGCACGGACAATTACACCGGGAGGAACTTTCCTGAATCGCATCAGGAACAGTTGCATCAGCGAAATTCGTACGCCTGACACCAGAGCTGAAAACCACAGCCCGATAGGAATAAAATAGAGGACGATAAAAAGTAAGACAATGACTCCGATTATGAGTCCCCAGGTACCAATTGCTTCAATCATTTTTTTCTTTATTTACAGGTTCTACAATTATTTTATTGGTGAGAATTTTAACCACTTTAATTTCCGTACTGTGATTTACATATCCGGTGGTGGATTGTGCTTCGACAATTTCGCCGTTTACCCTAACTTTTCCCGATGGTGCCAACCGGCCAATGGTTTTTCCGGTATCGCCAACCGCAATTTTTGAATTGTCAACCGATTCTACTTTCCCGTCGACCAACGTTTCGAGCATCATTTTTTTTCCTGAATTCGATTTAAAAAAGTAATAAATGAGCAGCGGCGACGCAATTAAAACAAATGCAAGCGTAAGAAAACCGATTCCGGTTCCGTATTCCGAGAAGGCGATAAAAACACTGATTCCAAGTAAAATAAAACCACCGATTCCGGCAATTGTGATCCCGGGAATCACGGCAAATTCGATAAGCAAAAGCAGCAAGCCCAGTAAAATGAGCAGAATGATGGCAAATACGGTCATGGTTTAGAATTTATGGTTGCGCTAAGTTCCTTTTCAGTGAGGGCATCTTTCATTTGTTTTAATGTTTCAAATTCACCTTTCCGTACATCGCAACTGCCCTTATGGTGCGTAATTACTGTGCACTGAACAGCCTGTTCGTAATCGTGATCGCAAATATCTATTAAGGCATCGATGACATAATCAAAGCTGTGAACATCATCGTTGTGCAGTACCAGAAAATATTCATGGGTGGCTTTTTCCTTCCGGGTTTCAGATGGCTTTCTTTTAGTTTCTCTCGATGTCATTTTTCTGCTTCCAGTTTTTTAGCTTCCTCCAAAGTTATTCTTTTTCCTTTAAAATACGGCACAACAAATGCATCTTCTACACCTTCCTGTTTCACCTGATTCTGCATTTTTATGGCATCTTCCAGATTTTTAAGGTTTCCGGTGGTATAAACCACCACGCCATTTTCGTCGGTATACTTTTCAATTTTACGAATTAATGATAATTTTTTATACAATCGTTCTACATAAGCCGGTAGTTTGCGACTATAGGCGCCAATCTGGATTTTATAAATAAGCTCATTTCCCTGGTTCTCCTGTGTCCGCGGGTTTTCAACTCCGGGTATATTAAATAAATCGCTTGCAGCAATAATTAATGAGGTGTCTGTTTCCAATGTTTTTGCTTTTTCTTTTGCCATTTCAGGGTGCAGAACCCTTTGCATTTTACCGAGTTCAACCAAAAAATTGTGGACAGCCACCTGACCTGCCTGTTGCCAGTAGTGGTTTTCGGATTCACGGCTTTCGGAAAAAAGCTGGGTAGCTTCTTCCCTTAATTCATACGATTCATTTTCAAGTGTCAGAATTTGTTCGCCTGTTTCAGCTTTCTTTTCGGCATCGGCAGTGTTTCGGTATTCATCTCTCAACTCATCGGCCTTTTCCATATTTTGGTTCACTTTTTCCTGCACGGTTTTTCCTTTCAAAAAAAGTTCTTTCCCTTTTTTGGTTTGAAAATGGGCTGTATTCAGGTAAGTGATGTCGTTATTGATTCGAAATTCAATGGGGTCGCCTTCCGGAAGTGTGTAAGTGGTTTTAACACCGGGTAAGTCGGGCAGCATTTTCCGCGGTGTTGAAATCATATCCGATAAATTACGTTCATCTTCGGTTTGCGGTTGCAATTGCAAAGTATCATTTTCAGGTTGTGCTTCCGGGGCAGAAAATTCGGTTTCGGAAACCTCTTCTGTTTCCGCCGGGATTTCTTCTGCTATTTCCGGCTGTTGCTCTGTTTCAACCGGTGCAGGCTTTGTAAACGGATTCTCCCGGTCGAAACACTGCTGGATTTTTTGTGCAAGTTGCACATCCTGTTGTTCTTCTTCCGGCACATCATGCCTGAATCTATTGTAAAATTTCAGCGCCTGGTCAAAATTATTTTGTGCATGGTGTTGAACCGCAATGTAATAATTGACTTGGTGAGGAGTGACATCCTCTCCGGCTTTAAGAAGATAATTCAGGTCTTTTGGAGAATAGTGTCCGTTTTCTGTGCGGCTGGCGCCATAATAATAATTTAACATGGTATTGTCCGGATTTTTTTCAAGAAGCTGTCCGAAAGCTGTTTCGGCTGCTTCAAACTCTCCTTTATCGAAAAGCTGCATGGCTTTTACCGCTGTAATATCCTGTTTGCCCGCAAAAACTAAATTTCCTGCAAACAACAGGATGAAAAAAAATGTTAGTTGAAATAATTTATTATTGTTCAGCATTATTTGTCCTCTAATAAGTTTTACGCTGCGTAAAATTACAAAAATTGTGCAAAGCTTTGTAAAAAGAGACAAATGAAGGTGCCGGAATCAATTTAAAAGATACCGGTTATTTAAACGTAAATAACTTATATTTGTAGAACTTGAATAGCAAATTATGACAAAATTGAAAGTTGGAGACAAAGCTCCGGATTTTGAAGGTACTAACCAGGACGACGAAAAAGTTTCATTAAAAGATTTTGCCGGGAAAAAACTGATTCTTTATTTTTATCCAAAAGATAATACATCGGGTTGCACCGCCGAATCGTGTAATTTAAACGACAATTACAATAACTGGCTCGAAAAGGGATTTGAAGTTTTGGGAGTTAGTCCCGACAGTGTAAAATCGCATCAGAATTTCAAAAATAAATACAATCTGAAATTTGATTTGATTGCCGATACCGAAAAAGAAATTTTGCAGAAATACGGTGCCTGGGGCGAAAAAAGCATGTATGGCAAAAAATACATGGGTGTGTTGCGCACTACTTTTGTAATTGATGAAAACGGAGTTATCGAAGAAATTTTTGAAAAGGTGAAAACCAAAGATCATACGAATCAAATAATCAAAAGCTTAAATATTTAACCGGGTCTAAACATGACGAAAGAAGAAAAAGCAAACATGAACAAAGAAAAGCTGAAAGCGCTTCAGCTAACGATGGACAAAATTGAAAAGAGCTACGGAAAAGGCTCTATCATGCGCATGGGCGACCGTGCAGTTGAAAATGTACCGGCCATTCAGTCGGGCTCACTGGCCCTGGATGTGGCGCTTGGTGTAGGTGGCTATCCGAAAGGAAGAGTGGTCGAAATTTACGGCCCTGAATCTTCGGGAAAAACCACGCTTGCCATTCATGCCATTGCCGAAGCACAAAAAGCCGGCGGAATTGCAGCCATTGTGGATGCAGAGCACGCCTTCGATCCTTATTACGCCAAAAAGCTGGGCGTAGATACCGAAGAGTTGCTGATTTCGCAGCCGGATAGCGGCGAGCAGGCACTGGAAATTGTAGACAACCTGGTTCGTTCGGGAGCCATCGATATTATTGTTATCGACTCGGTGGCAGCGTTGACACCAAAAGCTGAACTGGAAGGCGAAATGGGCGATTCCAAAATGGGATTGCAGGCCCGCTTAATGTCGCAGGCATTGCGGAAACTCACAGCCAATATCAGCAAAACAAAAACCTGCTGTGTTTTTATCAATCAGTTGCGCGAAAAAATTGGCGTGATGTTCGGAAACCCGGAAACCACAACCGGCGGTAACGCCCTGAAGTTTTACTCTTCGGTCCGTCTGGATATCCGCCGTATCGGGCAGATAAAAGACGGCGACGAAGTGATGGGTATCAACGTACGGGTGAAAGTGGTTAAAAATAAAGTGGCGCCGCCTTTCCGCAAAGCAGAATTCGATATTTTATATGGCGAAGGAATTTCAAAATCGGGTGAAATTATCGATTTGGGGGTTCAGTACAATATCATCAAAAAAAGTGGTTCGTGGTTTAGCTACGGCGATACAAAACTCGGGCAGGGACGCGAAACAGTGCGTAACCTGATTATCGACAATCCTGAACTGGCGCAGGAACTCGAAACGAAAATTTTGGAAGCTATTACAGGAAAAACCACAACAACAGAATAAAAAAATTTATACGGCAGATAATACTGGGTGAACCGCATCTGTCGATTCACCCAGTTTTTTTATAATCAAAAAAAACAAATTCGGATGAAGGTTTTAAAATTCGGCGGAACCTCGGTAGGTTCGGCAGAAAACATTCAAAAAGTACGGGAAATTGTTCAACATCAAAAAGACGATGTAATTGTTGTTGTTTCAGCACTTGGTGGGGTAACCGACCTTATTTTGCGGGCAGCACAACTGGCATCGGCAGGAACGGATGATTTTCGTGCCGACCTGACAGAAATTAAAAAACGCCATGCTGACATGATTGTGGAACTTTTTAATGGTTCAGGCCCGATGGTGTATCTTGCCGATGAGTTGCTCGACGAGCTGGAACAGATTCTAACGGGAATTACCCTGGTGGGAGAACTCACACCGAAAACCCTTGACCGGATTGCCGGAATTGGCGAGCGCATTTCTTCGCACATCGTATCTCAGTTTATTACCGGTTCTGTCCGAAAAGATGCCTCCGAATTTATCCGAACCAACAGTAATTTTGGAAAAGCTGTTGTAAATTTTGAAGAAACCAACCGGTTAACCCGCGAAAAGTTCCTTGATTTTAAGGGGATAGCTGTTGTTCCCGGGTTTGTGGCAAAAAATGAAAAGAACGAGTTTACCACACTCGGTCGTGGTGGTTCTGATTATACTGCAGCAATAATTGCCGCAGCACTCGAAGTGAATACACTGGAAATATGGACCGATGTGGATGGTTTTATGACCGCTGATCCGCGGGTTATCAGCAAAGCTTACACCATTAGCGAACTGACCTATTCCGAAGCTATGGAGTTGTCGCATTTTGGAGCCAAGGTAATTTACCCGCCAACAATTCTGCCGGTTTATCAGAAAGAAATTCCCATTCAAATAAAGAATACATTTAAACCAGACCACGAAGGCACCCGGATTTTAAGTAGTCCTCAAAGCCGCAAAGACCTGCCAATTAAAGGAATTTCATCCATTTCTCAAATATCGTTGCTAACCCTTCAGGGAATCGGAATGGTTGGCGTAACAGGTATTTCCATGCGTTTGTTTACTGCTTTGGCAAAAATGAACGTGAATGTTATTCTTATTTCACAGGCTTCTTCTGAAAATTCCATCAGCGTAGCTGTCGATTCTTACGCCGTTAAACTGGCTGAAAGTGCCATTGAGGTGGAGTTTGAAAAGGAAATTGCATCAGGGCAGGTAAATAAGATTGCAGTTGAAAACGACTTGTCGGTTGTGGCAATCGTCGGTGAAAACATGAAACATACCACCGGAATTGCCGGGAAACTGTTTTCAACCATCGGAAAAAACGGGATAAATATAATTGCCATTGCACAGGGCGCTTCCGAGTTGAATATTTCGTGGGTGGTAAAAACCACCGAACTGCGCAAAACCCTGAACGTGGTTCATGAATCGTTTTTCCTCTCCGAAAATGTGGAACTGAATATTTTCCTGATGGGAATCGGAACCGTTGGAGGAAACTTGTTGCAGCAAATTCAGCAACAGCAGGAAAAATTGCTCGATGAGAAACATTTGAAAATTAAACTCACCGGTATTGCAAATACGAAAAAAATGATATTCGATCGCGAGGGATTCGAAATATCGAACATCCGTGAAGCACTGAATGAATCAAACAACAGATCTTCATTGGTTGGTTTTGTGGATGAAATGAAATCAATGAATATTTACAACTCCGTATTTGTCGATTGCACGGCCTCGGAGGATGTGGCTTTGCTGTATAAAGAAATTCTTCGTTCGAATGTGTCGGTGGTTACGGCCAATAAAGTAGCAGCTTCTTCTTCTTATGAGAATTACATGGAACTGAAAAACATTGCCAAACAAAAAGGCGTCAAGTTTTTGTTTGAAACCAATGTTGGAGCAGGACTTCCGATTATTAACACGTTGAATGATTTGGTTTACTCAGGCGACCGGATTCTGAAAATAGAAGCAGTACTTTCCGGAACATTGAATTTTATTTTCAATACCATTTCTGCCGATATTCCTTTAAGTGAAACCATACGAATGGCCAAAGAACAGGGCTTTTCCGAACCCGATCCGCGGCTTGATTTGAACGGCGTGGATGTTGCCCGGAAAATTCTGATTCTGGCACGCGAGGCCGGATATCCGCTTGAAATGGAAGATATTACCATCGAGCGTTTTGTGCCCGATTCATTTTTTGAAGGTTCGCTCGACGATTTCTGGAAGAATATTCCACAAATGGATGAGGAGTTTGAAACCAGACGAAAAGAGTTGGTAAAAGCCGGAAAGAAATGGCGGTTTGTTGCCAGCTACGAAAACGGGAAAGCAACAATTGGTTTAAAGGAAGTAGGTTCAAAACATCCGTTTTACGACCTCGAGGGCAGCAACAACCTCGTGATGTACACCACGGAACGGTACAACGAATTTCCGATGCTGATAAAAGGATACGGCGCCGGTGCATCGGTTACTGCTGCCGGGGTATTTGCCGATTTAATAAAGGTTTCCAACATTTGACGGCAACAAGTAGCTGCATTTCCTGTTAAATAGAGTTAAGGTTGGTTATTGATTTTTTATTTCAATAATCGTTTTTCAAAATTCGAGAAATTATACTGCTGAAAAATGAAACATTTAATAATTCTTGGCGATGGAATGGCCGACGAACCGCTGGCCAGGTACGGAGGAAAAACCCCTTTGCAGATGGCGGAGAAACCGCACATCGACTGGCTGGCTAAAAACGGGAAAACAGGCAGGTTGTCCACCGTTCCGCAAACGATGCACCCGGGCAGCGAAATTGCAAATATGGCTGTTTTGGGTTACGACGTTGAAAAAGTTTTCGAGGGCAGGGGTGTGCTCGAAGCGGCCAGTATGGGCGTTCAACTGCAACCCGGCGATTTGGCCATGCGCTGCAACCTGGTTTGTATCGACCAGGGAATTATTAAAAATCATTCGGCAGGTCATATTTCAAGTGAAGAAGCTTCCGTTTTAATCCGGTTTCTGAATGAAAAGCTTGGTGATGAAAACCTGAAATTCTACCCGGGGGTTTCCTATCGGCATTTGCTTGTTTACAAGGGAGGAGACAAAAATATAAACTGCACCCCTCCGCACGATGTGCAGGGAGCACCTTTTAAAGATGTTCTGGTAAGTGAGAAAACAAAAAAAGGCATTGAAACAGTTAGGAAACTAAACGACTTAATTCTGAAATCGCAGGAATTACTTCAGAATCACCCCATCAATAAAAAGCGAATAGAAGAAGGAAAAGATTCCGCAAACAGCATCTGGCCGTGGTCGCCGGGTTACAAACCCAACATGCCCACTTTGAAAGAAATGTATGGCATCAATAGATCGGCTGTAATTTCTGCAGTCGATTTGATTCATGGAATTGGGGTTTATGCCGGAATGGAAGTGATTCACGTGGAGGGTGCAACAGGGTTGTACGATACAAATTACGAAGGCAAGGCGCGGGCGACGATAGAAGCACTTAAAAATAACGATTTTGTTTACCTGCACATTGAAGCCAGCGACGAGGCCGGCCATGAGGGCGATGTGGAACTGAAAACAAAAACCATTGAATACCTCGACAGTAGGGTGGTAAAATATATTTTGGAGGAAATAAAGAAACTCGATGACGAAGTAGCTGTTGCAGTTTTGCCCGATCACCCAACTCCCTGTGCCCTGAAAACCCATACCCGCGAACCGGTTCCGTTCCTTATTTACAAGCCTGGAATTGAGCCCGATGAAGTAACTGCTTACGATGAATTCAGTACAAAAAATGGTTTTTACGGATTAATCGAAGGTGATGAATTTATTAAGAGATTTCTGAAAATTTAAATGATGTCCTTTTATTTTGTCCGTTATTTATCCATTAATCCTTTAAATTATAATTCATATATATGAAATAATTGCAATTTGATATTATATATTTGAATTTTGTTTTAATCCAAACGAATGAAGTATTACAGCACGAACAGAAAAATTGATAGAGTTTCTTTAAAGGAAGCCGTAATTAAAGGCCTGGCTGCCGATAACGGACTTTTTATGCCTGAGCGGATTGAGAAGTTTGAACCGGCTTTTTTTGATTCGATTGCTCAAATGTCATTTCAGGAAATTGCTTTTGAAGTGGCCAAAAATTTTTTTGGGGAAGATGTTGAGTTGAATGCCCTGAAAGAAATTGTTTTCGATACATTGGAATTTGATTGTCCGGTTGTAAAAGTATCTGAAAATATTTATTCACTCGAACTGTTTCACGGGCCGACCCTGGCTTTTAAAGATGTGGGCGCCCGTTTTATGGCAAGATTGCTCAATTATTTTCTAAATGAAAATCAGGATGAAGTGAATGTGCTTGTCGCAACTTCGGGCGACACCGGGAGCGCGGTTGCCAACGGATTTCTGGGAGTAAAAGGAATTCATGTACATGTACTCTATCCGAAAGGAAAAGTGAGTGCCGTACAGGAAGCACAGTTTACCACACTCGGGAAAAATATTACCGCCCTCGAAGTTGACGGGAATTTTGATGACTGTCAGAAATTGGTGAAAAGCGCCTTTCTTGATACAGATTTGAATGAAAAACTATTGCTAACATCGGCCAATTCCATTAATGTAGCTCGTTTTCTGCCGCAGGCATTTTATTATTTTAATGCGTATGCACGGTTAAAAGAAAACGGAGCTTTGGATGGAAAAGAGTTTATTGTTTCCGTTCCGAGCGGGAATTTCGGCAACCTGACAGCCGGGCTTTTTGCCCGTGAAATGGGATTACCCGTCGCGCATTTTTTGGCGGCAAACAACGAAAACGATGTGGTTTATAAATACCTTAAAAACGGAGAATATAATCCTTGTTCATCTACCGAAACTATTGCCAATGCTATGGATGTTGGGTCTCCCAGTAATTTTGCCCGGATACTTGATTTGTGCGATTACTCTCATTCAAAGATATCCCGAATAATAAAAGGATTTCGGTATTCCGACGAGCAAATCAGAGAAA
>DATFJO010000263.1:0-9117 GCA_035269145.1 Tangfeifania sp.
GTACCGGTGCTGATTTTCCACGCAATCAACTCGAAAGTATGGCAGTGAGGATGGGAAAATGGAAAGCAGTAAGAAATAATCTGAAAAACAATCCGGATGCTCCAGTTGAACTCTATAATTTGTCTGAAGATATCGGAGAGGAAAATAATGTGGCAAATAATCATCCGGGAATCGTTCAGGAAATGCATCGGATAATTCAGCAGGAATATGAAAATACCGAATACTTTAACACTGATTTAAATTAATTTTGAGAATTAAAAAATAAAGAGCTTGAACTGAAATAAAAAAATATGAAATCCTTTATAAAAGCCTTTTTCCCCTGTCTGTTTTTATTAATCACTATTTCCTCAATTTCGTGTAATGATGAAAGCGACAAAAAACAGAGCACAGACCAGCGTCCCAACATCCTGCTCATTAACATCGACGATATGGGCTGGCGCGATGTGGGTTTTATGGGATCAGAGTTTTATGAAACGCCAAATCTCGACGAACTGGCGGCCAACGGTATGATTTTTACCAATGCGTATGCTTCTGCATCAAATTGTGCTCCCAGCCGGGCTTGCATGATGAGTGGGCAGTGGACACCGCGCAACGGAATTTATACAGTAAATAATTCGGATCGCGGAAAAAGCAAAGACCGGAAATTAGTCCCAACCCCCAATAATGAACACATGCCCACCGAAAATATTTTGATCCCGGAAGTTCTGCATGAGGCTGGCTACACCACCTGCCATGCCGGGAAATGGCATTTGAATGATGACCCTGCTTTGTTTGGATTCGATGTGAACATCGGGGGCAACCACTCCGGAAACCCCGGAAGTTATTATCCGCCTTACAGAAATGTTCCTTCACTTGAAGCGCCAACCGACGATTATTACCTCACCAACCTTATAATGGACAAAACACTGCAGTTTTTGAATCAAGTCGATGACCAGCCATTTTTCCTTTATTACTCGCCGTATGCGGTGCACACACCCATTCATCCTGTGGATAGTTTGTTGCCAAATTACGAGGGTAAACCAACCTGGAACGGGCAGGACAATGCAAAATATGCAACCATGGTGGAGAACCTGGATATCCAGATTGGGAGATTGATTGACAAGCTGGAAAGTGCCGGGAAACTGGAAAACACTTTCATCATTTTTACCTCTGATAACGGCGGACATTACGGCATTACCAAACAATGGCCGCTGCGCTCGGGAAAAGGCTCTTACTACGAAGGAGGAATCCGCGAACCGATGTTTGTGTATTGGGAAAATGAAATTCAGCCGGGCTCAAAAACAGATGTCCCGGTTACCAACCTCGATTTTTTTCCAACCATTATGGAAGTCGCCGGAGTTTCAAAACCTGCAGGAAAAACACTCGACGGGAAAAGCATTCTGCCTGTATTAAAAGGAGACGGAATCATGGAAGAACGACCACTCTTCTGGCATTTTCCGATATATCTGCAGGCGTACATAAAAAACGATACCACCACGCAAGATCCGCTTTTCCGTACCCGGCCCGGTTCTGCCATCCGTTATGGCGACTGGAAGCTGATTCAGTATTTTGAATACAACGATATCGAGTTGTATAACCTGGCAGAAGATATCAGTGAAGAAAATAACCTTGCAGAATCGAATCCCGAAAAACGAGATGAATTGCTTCAACTTCTGGAGGAATGGCGGAAAAAAACAAATGCGCCCGTTCCAACCGAATTGAATCCGGAATATCGGAAAAATTGATTTTGTTGAATTACTGGCAGTTGATAATATTCTGAATGTTCTCAAATTTAAATTGAACCCTTATCAGGGTTCACCTTTACAGCATCGTCGTTTACCGTAAGCTTCGCATACGGCTATTATTGTATCACCCTTTACAGGGTTTTTCACAATCCGTTGGCGGATTGAATAAAAATAGCCGTAGGTGCATAACCTACGGTAAAATGAGTTTTATGAATGGCAATCCTGAAGGGATTGAATAGTTAAAAAACTTCCTTATTATTTTTTAGGTTTATATTTTAATAGCTCATTTCATCAAGTTTCACTTTGCCCCAGAAAGTGCGGTAAACAAATATGGTATATGCAATTACCAGTGGCAATCCTATTGCGGTAATGGTAAGCATAATTCCCAGCGACTTATCTGATGAGGCGGCATTGTAAATGGTCATGCTGCTTTCCATGTCGGCATTGTTTAGTATGATGACCGGATAAAGTTCGATGGCAACCAGGATAAGCAAAAAACTTAATGAGAGCGATGAAAAGATAAACGACTTCAGGTACTTGCCCTTTTTTGCCAACCGCGGCACATTTGCAATACTCAAAAAAGCGAGCAATGGCACAACAAATAATACCGGAGTATTCAAAAAACGGTCAGTGAGATGTGGAAAGTTAAAAACAGATATGATTGTAATGATGACGAACAGAATCACAAAAGCGATTATCGACCACCATAGCAATCGTGTAATTTTCTCGAATAATCTACCTTCGGTTTTCATGGTGAGGTAAATTGCCCCGTGAACCATAAACAGCGAAAGGGTTGTAAGCCCTACCAGGAGTGAATAAGGATTTAGGAATTCGAGCCAGCTACCAGTATAAATGAAATTACTGTCCATGTTCATTCCCACCAAAACATTTCCCAGAACCACTCCCAGCAGAAACGCCAGCATGGCGCTGGATACACTGTAACTGATATCCCAGGTTTTTTTCCACCATTTCATGGGTTCTTTTCCGCGAAATTCGATGGAGACTGCCCTGAAAATGAGAAATCCCAGAAACAGAATAAAAGGAATATACATAGCAGAAAAGAGGGTTGCATACGCCTCGGGGAAACCTGCAAACAGGGCGCCCCCGCCAATTACCAGCCAAACTTCGTTGCCATCCCAAACCGGGCCCACAGCATTTAAGGCTATTCTCCGGCTCTCTTCTTTTTTAAAAAAGAGGTGCCATGCACCTGCACCCAAATCAAATCCATCGAGTATTGCATAGCCCGAAAAAAGGGCTCCAACAACTAAAAACCATAGGGTTGGATAATCTATTCCCAGAAAAGTTTGCATAATATTTTGGCTTTAGGATTTTTTATTGTCAAATTGATAAGCTATGTCTTTCAGCAACGGCCTGTCCTGAATGTCGCTTTCATCGTACGGTCCTTTTTTAATTTTTCTGTCTAAAAGGTAGATAAATAAAACAAACAGCAGCAGGTATATTAAACTGAAGAGTATCAGTGAAAACAGCACCTGAGGCGCAGTAACAGATTCGGAAAGCCCGTCGGCTGTTCGCAGGTGCCCGTAAACTATCCAGGGTTGCCTTCCCATTTCAGCGGCAAACCATCCCACCTGATTGGAGAGTTGTGGAAGGAATACGGCAAACACCAGTATCCACAAATACCATCGCTGTTTAAATATTTTACCCCGCCACCATTGTACGGTTCCGTAAAGTGTAATCAGAATAAGCAACATGCCAATGGCCACCATCAGGTGGTAGAACTGAAAAATTGCATTTACAGCCGAGGGGCGTTCGTCCTCAGGGAAAGCATTCAACCCCTTGATGGGTGTTGAAAAATTCCAGTCGACCAAAAAACTGAGCCCGCCGGGCAGCTTGATTCCTTTTACGGTTTGCGTTTCTTTGTCCACCCAACCCAAAAGATAAAGGTCACCGGGGGCACTTTCAGGATAATGTCCCTCAAAGGCTGCGAGTTTAGCTGGCTGGTTTTCGGCAACACCGTCAGCCGATTTGTGGCCTGTTACCAATTGCAAAAGCGCAGTTGTGGTAGCTACCACAAGCGCTATTTTCAATGCTTTTTGCGACAATATAACATACCTGTCGCGCAGAAGGTAGAATGCATGAACGCTGATAACCAGGAACGCACCGGCAAGAAGCGCCCCGAGCCACACATGCAGTAACCGGTCGACCGACGACGGATTGAAAACCATTGCCCAGAAATCGGTAATTTCTGCCCGGGCATTCATGCCTTCGCCAACAATATGGTAACCGGCAGGTGTTTGCATCCAACTGTTTGCAACCACAATCCAAACCGCCGAAAACATGGAACCAAAGAAAACGCCGAGCGTGGCAATGAAATGTACTTTGGGTTTTACTTTGTTCCAGCCAAAAAGCAGCACCCCGAGGAACCCGCTTTCCAGCGCAAAGGCAAAAATACCTTCAGCAGCCAGCGCGCTGCCAAACACATCGCCAACATACCGGGAATACCTTGCCCAGTTTGTTCCGAACTCAAATTCCATTACAATACCGGTGGCGACCCCAATTCCGAAAGTGAGCGCAAAAATGCGCGTCCAGAAACGGGCCAGTTGTTCATACTCCTTGTTCCCTGTTCGCAGGTACGAGCCTTCCATTATTACCATTATCAGCCCCAGGCCAATGGAGAGTGGCGGATAGATATAATGAAAAGCAATGGTGAAGGCAAACTGGACCCTCGAAAGAATTTCAACATCCATGGTTTTAAGATATAGTTTGGGCTAAAGTTCTGAAAAAAAACTTTTAAATTCAAATATATCCAATCACAAAAAAAGTCTGAAATTAGCTGATGAATGAAATATGTTTAAAGATCATAATTTTATAGCCCTTCAGAAAGGTGAAATTTTATACATTTAGGGATTAAATCTCATTATGATGAAACGAGCATGTAAATTGTTTTTCACACAGAATCATGATTATGGCGAGCCTGCCTGACGGCAGGCAGGTTCCATGAGTTACCTTAAAAAATAAACAATTATAAACGAATGAAAAAACCAACAGTTTTTACAATTCTTCTGATTACTTCGCTACTATTTACTCAATGCAACTCTTCTGAAAATAGTGAAGCGAACTCCAAACCCAATATCCTCTGGGTAACAATCGAGGATACTTCTCCACAGTTTATCGGTTGTTACGGCAACGGGAATGCCAGCACTCCGGTAATCGACAAACTGGCAGAAGAAGGCGTTCGGTTTACCAATGCGTTTTCAACCGGTACGGTTTGCTCACCAAGCCGAACTGCCATCATTACCGGTGTAAAAACTTATAAGGCCGGCACCGGAAACCACCGCAGCAAATATCCCGTTCCTGAATTTATGAAAGGTTTTCCATACTATTTGCAGCAACAGGGGTATTACACTACCAATAATGTGAAAACCGATTACAACGTGCAGGGTGAAAAGGAATTCATAAACGAAGCCTGGAATGAAAGTTCGAACCAGGCAGGCTGGTGGAACAGAAAACCCGGGCAACCGTTTTTTGCGGTATTCAATTACAACGAATCGCACCAGTCGCGCACCATGACAATGACTTACGACTGGTACCTCGAAAATGTATTCAATCATCTTTCGCCTGAAGAACGAATTGGCGAAAATGAATTTGAAATGCCGCCTTTTTACCGCGACACCCCGGAGATGCGCGAACAGTTTGCACGGGTGTATAATTCAATAAAACTCACTGACAACAAAATTGGGGAGTTGCTTGGCCGACTTGAAAAAGACAACCTGAAAGACAGCACCATCATCTTTTTTTATGCCGATCATGGCGAAGGAATGCCCCGCGGAAAAACCAATGGAATCAACTACGGGTACCGGGTGCCGTTTATCATCTGGTTCCCTGAAATGTACAAACATTTGTCGCCCTGGGGAACTGAAGGCGTGGTGACCGACGAATTAATTGACTTCTCCGATTTGGCGCCTACACTTATCAGTCTAACCGGAGGCGAAATTCCGGAACACATGAGCGGACGGCCTTACCTGGGGCAGAAACGGAAAGAACCGGCCGGGCACCTCAACCTTTCTTCCGACCGCTCGGATAACGGAATAGACATGGTACGCACAGTAACCGACGGACGGTTTGTTTATTCAAGAAATTACCTGCCGTTTATTTACGAAGCCCGCTACATTCGTTATATGGAAATTGGGAAAATAAAACAACTGATGCGCGATGATTTGGCTGCCGGAAATCTGAATCCGCTACAGAAAAGTCTGTTTGAACCACGTCCAACTGAGTTTCTTTTCGATATTGAAAGCGATTTGTGGGAAACCAGGAATCTGGCCGGCAATACTGACTACCTGGATATTCTTGAAAAAATGCGCCAAAAGCTGGATGAGGAAGTGTTGGGTTCGCGCGATGTGATGTTTCTCCCTGAATATGAAATTGAACTGCTTTCTGAATCCACAACCGCCTACGAATACCGGATGGATGAGGAACTTTACCCACTCGAAGACATTTATGAAGTGGCATCGCTGTGCGGATTCCGGGGGAAAGAAGTGACAACACAACAAATTGAATGGCTGGATAACCCCAATAATATTATCCGGTACTGGGCTATTCTGGGATTGCGCAGTCAAAATAAAAACGACCTGGAATCACATGCAGCAATAATTGCCAAAATGATGGATGATGAATATCCGCCGGTGGCAACAACCGCGGCAGCTATTAGTTGGGAACTTGAAAACAGCCCGCAGGCAGAAGAAAAACTGAAAAGCTTTATCGCCGGCAAAAACCTGAATATTTCGCTGATGGCAATCAATTACCTGCTCTATTCCGATAACAAAGAGCCGTTTGTGGAAACCATCCGTGAAACCCACGCTATGGAAGACAGGGATTACAATGTGCAGGCAGCGTGTATGGATTTTTTGGGTAGTTTGGGTCTGGTGCCAAATAATCCCGATTACAGAAGATAATGGTATTCGGTTTCAGTCTGTTTTGTAAATTACGGATAATTCTTAATTAAAAACTCAACGAAAATGAGCTTAAAGAAACTTGCTGCAGCAATTGTTTTATTTCTTTTTTCCACAACAACTTTCGGACAGGTTCCTGAGTATTTAAAAAACTACCGGGAGTCTTACGATGATAATCCCCGTGAGGCCAATCTTCAGTGGTTTAAAGATGCCCGCTTCGGGATGTTCATTCATTACGGGTTATACAGCCAGTTGGGACGCGGCGAATGGGTGCAGTTGCGCGACACCATTCCACTGGAGGAATATGCCAGGTTGAAAGACTCATTTACGGCATCCGGTTTCGACGCGGATTTTATTGTACAGCTCGCCAAAAAGGCCGGTATGAAATACATTACCATTACCAGCAAACATCACGACGGATTTTGCCTGTTCAAAACCAAAGAAACGGATTTTAACAGTGTGAATGCCCCGGCAGGCCGCGATTTGATGGCCGAACTGGCCGAAGCCTGCGAAAAAGAGGGACTGGGGCTTTTCCTTTATTACTCCTATGCAGCCGACTGGAAACATCCGTGGTTTTACTCGCGGGAGTCCGGCTGGACAAACGCGCGGCCAGCATATAAAGTTAAACCGAAAGCTTACAAATATGAAAAGCCTGAAGATTTCAGGAAATATGTGGACTATGTTCATGCCCAACTTACCGAAATTCTCACACAATACCCCACCATTGCCGGAATCTGGTTCGACCCGATTATGGGATTTTATGCCAATCCGGATGTTTTCCCTGTTGACGAAACATACGCTTTGATTCGCGAACTTTCTGCTCATGCGCTGATTTCGTTTAAACAGGGAGCAAATGGCGATGAAGATTTTATGGCGCCGGAACGTGGCGGAGGTGCGAAGGTTGGGCAGCAATATCCCGTTGCTCAAAAAGCGTATGAACTGAATAAAAACAAACCCAAAGAAGTGTGCAACACCATGCAGCCACACATGCCCGGGGCCGGACCAAACTGGGGGTACAACAAAGCAATGGACGGACATCATTTAAAAGTGGACGATGTGAAAATTTTACTGGGAGATGCGCTTTTAAACAATTACAACCTGCTGCTGAACATTGGGCCGATGCCGGATGGTTCGGTACATCCGGAAGATATTGAAACATTGTCGAACCTGAAAAATTAAAAATATGAAGTCAACTATTTTTGTATCAGCGCTGGTTTTAACCGGAATTCTTTGGGGTTGTTCTTCTGCCGAAAAAGCAGAAAAAGATACTAAACATCCCAATGTGCTGTTCTTTTTTGCCGACGACCAGCGGGCAGATGCCCTTGGATGTGCAGGAAATCCATACATTAAAACACCTCACATCGACAAGCTGGCTGAAACCGGTGTCCGATTTTCAAACGCTTATGTGATGGGCGGGCACCACGGAGCCATTTGCGCACCAAGCCGGGCCATGCTCATGAGTGGCAAAAGCCTGTTTCATGTGTACGATGTTTTGGATGGGGTAAAAACCATGCCCATGCATTTTGCCGAAGCAGGTTACGAAACATTTGGCACCGGGAAATGGCACAATGAAAAAAGCGCTTTTGAAGCCTCTTTTCAGCACGGCGAAAATGTTTTTCTGGGCGGAATGAGCGACCATTTTCAAACGCCCGTGCGCAATTTGCGTGATGATGGAAAACTCTCAGAACCGGAATTGAAAAGTTTTTCCACCGATTTGTTTGCAGATGCCGCCATGAATTTCATTCAGGATTATGCCAAAGGAAACAGGGAAAACCCGTTTTTCTGCTATGTTTCTTTTACAGCCCCGCACGATCCGCGCTCGCCACGGGAAGACCACATCGGAATGTATCCCGATAAGGCCATGCCGCTGCCCGGAAACTTTATGGATTTGCATCCGTTTAAATTCGACAACCTCAACATCAGGGATGAAACCCTGGGACCCTGGCCACGAACCCCGGAAATGGTAAAAGCTTCGCTGGCCGATTATTATGCACTGATTACCCACATCGACGAACGGGTGGGGGAGATAATCAGTCAACTTGAAGAATCGGGGCTTTTTGAAAATACCATTGTTGTTTATGCTGCCGACAACGGACTGGCAGTGGGCAGCCACGGTTTGCTCGGAAAGCAGAATTTATACGAACACAGTACCAAAGTGCCGGTTATCATTTCAGGGCCGGGCATTCCGAAAAATAATGTTACCGACGCACTGGTTTATCTTTTTGATATTTATCCGACGCTGGCTCAGCTTTGCGGATTGCCTGTACCCGAAGGAATCGACGGCGAAAACCTGAACCCGGTTATTCGTGGAGAAAAAGACAATGTGCGGGAAGCCCTTTATACAGCTTACCGCAACACGGCCCGGGCTGTGCGCACCACCGACGACTGGAAATTCATCAGTTACCCGCGCAGGAATTACACCCAGCTTTTTCACCTTGAAAACGACCCGCTGGAGTTGAATAACCTTGCCGGAAACCCGG
>DATFJO010000264.1:0-2306 GCA_035269145.1 Tangfeifania sp.
GTGTTTCGGCTTCGAAAATAATTTCGTATAGATTTTCTTTAAACTGGTTCATTGAAACAAATTTCAGTTTTAAAGATACATGATTGTCTTTAAAATAAAAAAAGCCTCCTGCAGGAATAGCAGAAGGCTTTGAGAATATGACTTAATTTAGTTAGATTGTTTTATAAAACGGTTTCTGCTTTTTCAAAAGGAAGATCGAAAGCTTCGGCTACTCCTTCGTAAACCACTTTCCCGTTCACCACGTTCAGTCCTTTGCGCAGCGGAATGCTGTCAGTGCAGGCCTGTTTCCAACCTTTGTCTGCAATTTGCAGCGCATAAGGAAGTGTTGCGTTCGTCAGTGCAATAGTTGAAGTACGCGGCACAGCTCCCGGCATGTTGGCCACACAGTAGTGAATTACATCGTCGATGTTGAAAGTCGGATCCGCGTGAGTGGTTGCTTTTGTAGTTTCAAAACAGCCACCCTGGTCAACAGCCACATCTACCATTACCGTTCCGGGGCGCATGGTTTTGAGCATGTCGCGGGTAATCAATCGTGGCGCTTTTGCACCCGGAATGAGCACCGCACCGATGATCAGGTCGTAAGTTTTCACATAGTCGCGGATGTTGTAATCGTTGCTCATCGATGTTTTTACATTGGCCGGCATAATATCGTCTAAGTAGCGCAGGCGTTTCAGGTTGATGTCCATGATGGTTACATCTGCACCCAGTCCGGCGGCCATTTTTGCAGCTTCGGTACCAACAATACCTCCACCCAGAATCAGCACTTTGGCAGGCGGAACTCCGGGAACGCCGCCCAGCAGCACACCATATCCACCAAATGTTTTTTCGAGAAATTTGGCGCCTTCCTGAACTGACATCCGGCCTGCAACTTCACTCATTGGAACGAGCAACGGCAGCGAACGGTCGTCGAGTTCAACGGTTTCGTAAGCAATACAAACCGAGCCGTTGTCAATCATTGCATTTGTCAATTCTTCCGACGATGCAAAATGAAAATAGGTAAACAGCACCTGGTCTTTTTTAATCAGTTTATATTCAGGCTCAATGGGCTCTTTCACCTTCATTATCATTTCGGCAATTCCGTAAATATCTTCAATGGTTGGAAGAATTTTGGCACCGGCTTCTGTGTAGTCTTCGTCCATAAAACCACTTCCGATTCCGCCATTTGACTGAATGTAAACTTCGTGCCCGCGTTTTACCAGTTCTGAGGCACCTGCAGGTGTGAGTGCTATACGATTCTCGTTATTTTTTATTTCTGTGGGAACTCCAATAATCATTTTTATTAGTTTTAATTATTCAGACCAAAAATAGAAACCCATGATTAATCAAAATATGATAAATATTAAGGATTTAATCCTGTAATGGTTTTGTACAACAGGTTTTTGTTAATTTGAAAGTTAAGTATTTATTAGTCCGCAGAAATGAAATATTTTAATATTTATTGTTTTCAAATTGATACTTATATCTTTGCTTTCTTTAAAAATATATTTTATAACATGCCGACAGTTTCAGAAAGAGGAAGGGCCATGCCCGATTCACCCATAAGAAAATTAGCGCCGCTGGCCGATAAAGCCCGTGAAAGGGGGACAAAAGTTTATCATTTAAACATCGGTCAGCCCGATTTACCTACACCACCGGAGGCGCTTGCCGCGATAAAAAATATCGATCGCACCATTCTGGAATATACTCCCAGTGAAGGAATTCGTTCATTCCGCGAGAAGCTGGCAAAATATTACCACAAATTTAAAATTGAAGTGGATGTAGATGACATCATTGTAACAGCCGGCGGAAGTGAGGCAGTTACTTTTGCATTTATGAGCTGCCTCGATCCGGGCGACGAAATAATTGTGCCTGAGCCGGCTTATGCCAACTACGAGGCTTTTGCCATTGTTGCCGGAGCGGTGATCAAATCGATTGCTGCTGATATTGAAGACGGGTTTGCGCTGCCGCCGGTGGAGGAGTTTGAGAAACTGATTACCCCAAAAACAAAGGGAATCATGATTTGCAATCCCAACAATCCGACCGGTTATCTTTACACGCAGGAGGAGATGAATAAAATCCGCGACCTGGTGAAGAAGTATGATCTTTACCTTTTTTCGGATGAAGTTTACCGCGAATTTTGCTACACCGGTTCACCATACATTTCAGCTTTTCATTTGGATGGAATCGAACAAAATGTAGTATTGGTTGATTCGGTTTCAAAACGTTACAGTGAATGCGGTCTGCGAATCGGGGCACTGATTACGAAAAATGAAGAAGTAAAACGCAACGTGCTGAAGTTTTGCCAGGCACGTTTGAGCCCGCCGCTC
>DATFJO010000265.1:0-5944 GCA_035269145.1 Tangfeifania sp.
ATAATGGTGAAAATAACCAATGTATCATCAACCAGGCATGTTTGTCGGTTTTGGGTTTTAACGATCCTGAAGAAGCAATTGGGAAAGTACTGAATATACGAGATGAAAGCGGATTACAGGATTTTGATACCCAGATAACGGGGGTGACCGAAAATATGGATTTCAGCGACACCAAAGAAAAACATGAACCCATTATATTGATTGACTGGACCCGGAACATGATTTGGGGAAATTATTCCATAAAAACAGTCACTGCAGATTATGCTTCCGTTCTTCCGTTTATTCGGGAAAAATTTCGTGCAACATTTCCGAACTATCCGTTTGAATATGTTGTGCCTGAAGATTACTATAATAAGCAGTTTGACTCAGAGAATCAACTCATAAAAATATTCCGGCTTTTTATTTTGGTGGCGATATTTATCAGCGTGATAAACCTGTTTGCCATATCCTGGCTGATTACAACAGCACGGATAAAAGAAATCGGCATCCGCAAAGTAAATGGAGCTAAAGTATCTGAAATTCTTACAATGCTCAATAAAGATTTTGTAAAATGGGTTGCAATAGCTTTTGTAATTGCTACTCCTCTTGCTTATTATACCATGAATAAGTGGCTCGCAAACTTTGCCTACAAAACCGCTTTAAGCTGGTGGATTTTTGCTTTGGCTGGTTTGTTGGCACTTGGAATTGCGTTGTTGACGGTAAGTTGGCAAAGTTGGCAGGCGGCTACGCGGAACCCGGTGGAGGCACTGAGGTATGAATAGGAGCCCCCTCTAACTCCCCCGAAGGGGGAGGATTTGGGAATAAATGATAAAATGAACGATAGTAACAAATATGCACTGGCAGAAGTCTCTCCTTGGGTAAGATTTAGAGGGGCTTTGGCGGGCAGCAACGCGGAATCCGGTGGAAGCACTGAGGTATGAATAGTATTAAATTTAAAACCGATCAAGAAATTCTTTAGGAGTTATGATTTGTATGTTACGAAACGGATTTAATATCAGCAAGTCTTTATCGCCTGTAATCATGCAGGCAGCATTTCCTGCTAATGCCAACTCAAGAAACTTTTTGTCTTTTGGGTCGCGGCAATCAGTGATTTCTATTTTAGGCTCAATAAATTCTCCTATTCTTGTGATAACAACAACTTAAATCTATAACAATTAAACCATGCTGAAAAAAATAAAACATCATTTCCGGGCAGTCAGCAAAAACAAGGCAACATTGGCAACCAACATTGTCGGTCTTTCAATTGGACTGGCAACAACCATTCTGCTGGTGGTTTTTATGCTTCATGAGTGGAGCTACGATCGCCACTTTGAGAATGTTGATAACATTTACCGGCTTCATTCTGTGTGGGAAGAGGGCGGACAATCTTCGGTGCAACCCATCAATTTGCGGCAGTCATTTACCGAAATTCCACAAAATGTGGCGGGAATTGATGCGGCTGTCCAGATTTACCGGGGCGGAAGTGTTGAACTCAGTTATCAGAATGACCGGTTTGCCGGCAACAAATTGTTGTATGTCGATTCTACTTTTTTTCGTGTTTTCGATTTTAACATTGTTGAAGGAAAGCCTGATCAAACGCTGGCTAATCCGAAATCCATGGTTCTGACCCGGGAACTGGCCACTAAAATTTTTGGTAAACAACAGGCTGCTGGTCAACCAGTGCAAATGAATGGAGAAACCTACACGGTTGCGGCAGTTATCGAAGATGTTCCTGTAAATACCCACTTCTCGTTCGATTTTCTGATGCCGATGGAATCGCTTGATTACCTCAGTCAGCTCGGCGGACTGGAATTTTTCACCTATTATCTGTACACTCCCGGCGCCAAATCGGATGAAGTGAGTGAGGCCATTTGTGCTGCCAATTCCAGCATGTTGAAGGAGCGCTTCAGCAGTTTTGGTTATGGTTTTTCTTCTGAAATTGAACCGTTGAAACGAATCCACTTATTTTCTGTTTCATCTTATGATTTGGGCCCGCAGGGAAGCATGAAAACTGTTCTGCTGGTGGGGTTAATCGCATTTTTGGTGATGTTTCTGGCACTTACCAATTTTATCAACCTGTTTATTATTGAAGGCGAACAGCGGGCCAAAGAAATTGGTGTGCGAAAAGTGAACGGCGCAGGAAAAGCAGCAATTCTAAAACAGTTTTTTTCTGAAACATCGCTGATCGTTTCCATCGCCTTTTTTATCGGAATCACCCTGGCAATAATTTTTTTACCCGCGTTCGGTAATTTAATGCAACGCAGTTTTTCTTTGGCGCTGTTGAAATCGCCGTTGCTTGTTTTCTCTCTTTTCGGAATATTTGCGCTTACCATTTTACTTTCAGGAGGTTACCCGTCATTTTATCTGAGCCGGTTTAATCCTGCCTCCATATTAAAGGCACAATCGGGGAAAAGGGGACGAAAAAAGCTGATGATGAACCTTGCCGGAGGCCTGCAACTGGTGGTTACACTTTTCTTGCTTACTTTTTTGTTTGGCGTAAACAAACAAACACATTACCTGAAAAACCTGTCGCCCGGTTTTAATCCGAACGGACTGGTAAATATTTATAATCTGAATGACAACATAAAAAGTCATTATCCGGCCATTCGCGGACAGTTAATGACAATTTCGGAAGTAGAAGGTGTGGCAGCTTCATCACACACCGTGGGCAGAGGTACAAGCGGACAGGGAATTCGGTTGGCGGAAGCATCAGAAGACAAAATCCAGTCGGTAAATGAATACCGTGTGCAGCCCGGTTTAGGCAGCCTTCTTGAACTGAATCTGAACGAAGGACGTTTTTTCGATCCTGAAAGGGCCGGCGACCGAAACGGCGTAATATTAAACGAAGCAGCCGTTAATATGCTGGGGCTTTCCACTGCAGTTGGCCGGCAGGTTGTAATGTTTAATGACCCGATGGAAGTAATCGGCGTGGTAAAAGATTTTCGGTACGAGTCGGCAGCCAACATTGTTCAGCCGCTTGCAATGACTGCCTACTCAAACGATATGTGGACCATCATGGTTCGGGTTGCACAAAATGCGGAAATGCCGGTAGTCATGAAAAAAATTGAGCACACCCTAAAATCATTTGACGAAGGTTATATTCTGAGTTCGCGGAGCACACCCGATATTTACCGGAATTATTATGCCGATGAGGAACGGCTCGGTCAGCTCACGCAACTCGGCGCCGCCCTGGCAATTGTAATTGTGATGATGGGCATTTTTATGCTGGTTTCGCAAAGCATTGCCCGGCGCACCAAAGAAATTGGCATCCGGAAAGTATTGGGCGGCTCCACACCCAGAATGTTGTCGCTCATTTACTCCAATACGTTGAAATGGACGATTGTTGCGGCACTGATCGCCATACCACTGAGTTATTTTGTGCTTTACAAATGGCTGCAAAATTATGCCGTTAAGGTAACACTTGGCTGGGAGCTTTTTTTACAGGGTATTTTAATTATTCTGGTTTTGCAAGCGCTCATCACTTTTGGACAAACCTGGAGAGCGGCGAATCGCAATCCGGTGGACTCGCTGCGGTATGAATAACCTGACTAAACTGAAAAAGATGAAAAATTTTAAAATTATATTCAGAAACCTTTTCCGCAAAAGGAATTCAAGTTTGTACATCTTGATAAATTTTACAGTTGCGTTTACGTGTGCCTTGTTGATTTATCTTTTTGTCGCCGATGAATTTGCCTTTGATAAGCATTTTTCGAATTTCCATAAAACATATCGGTTAAATATAGAAGCGAACGATAAAAGCAATATCAGTTGTAACCTGCCTGGAGTTTTGCACGACGAACTGGAGCAAATACCGGGAGTTGAAGATTATGCGCGTTTGCAAACTTACATGGGTGAACGCTACATTACGGTTAATAATGAAACTTACCTCGATGACAAATTCCTTTTCGGGGATCCTGAAATTCTTCAAATATTTGATTTTAATTTTCTTGCGGGAAGTGCCCAAAATGCACTGGACAAACCATTTAGCCTGATTCTTAGTAAATCGACTGCTGAAAAATATTTTAATAACGCTTTTCCATTGGGGAAGATCATCCGGATGGACAACCACGATTTTACAGTAACTGCCGTGGTGGAAGATTTGCCGGCGCAAACTCATTTCGATTTTAATTTTTTAGCCCCGGTTTCGAGTTACCGGAAAATAAACAATAATACACTAACCCAATGGTACATGTCGGCGTTCAACTACTATTTTCTGTTGCCTGGTAATTCCGATAAAAGCGAAATTGAACGCTTGGTTACCAACACTTTTGCTAAGGGAAACGGCATTTCTCCGGAAGATAGAGAATTTAGTATGACGCTTGAGCCGCTGGCTGATATCCACCTGAAATCGGTAAACACCCGCTGGGACAATGCCATTAAAGGCGATATTAAAGTAGTTTATGGTTTTATAGTTGTTGCCCTGCTGATTTTGGGAATTGCCGTAGCCAATTACATAAATGTGCTTACTGCAAATTACCAGCAGAAAGTTCGGGAAAACAGTATCCGGAAAATAAACGGAGCTTCCGGCTTTTCAATTATTCGTGAGCAGCTTAGTGCAACCTTTTCCCTGCTTGCATTCTCCATGTTTATTGCAGCCGGTTTGGCATTTCTGCTCCTTCCGTTTGTCAATAATTTAAGTGGGAAAGAGCTGGGTCTGAATCTATCCGCGATTCCATTTGTTGGTGTTTTACTTGCTCTGATTGTTGCAGTCTCTACAGTTTACCCAATTTTGTTTATCCAGTCATTTAAAATTTCCGGGTTCCGAAAAAGCCAGTCTGTTATTTTAGATTTGAAAAACCGGAAACAACATCTGCGGGTCCGCGGGGCATTGGTTACGTTCCAGTTGATAATTGCAACTGCGCTCATCGCTTCAACGCTGGTAATCAACAAACAACTTCAACTGGTAATGAGAACCAAAACCGGCTTCGATCAGGAAAACGCCTTGGTAATTGTAAATCCATACGACGAGGGGATGAATAAACGCTACGACTTGTTCAAACAAAAACTTGAAGCGATTCCATTGGTAAAAAAAGTAGGAGTGGCTCAAAATGCTCCGGCAGGATTTATCAATAATTTTACACCCGTGTGGCTTCCCGGCAAGAAAGACGAACGTAAAGCCGACCTTGGGCAAATCACTGTCGATCATGATTTTCTGCCGGCCATCGGGGCAAAATTCGCACAGGGCAAAAATTTCGATAAAAATATTCTGTACGACGGGCAGATGGGAATTGTAATTAACGAATCGGCTGTTAGAGCGCTTAATCTAACAAATCCTGTCGGACAAAAAGTGGTGGTACAAAACAATGCTTACACTCCAAATAATGAAATGGAAATCATTGGTGTGGTGGAAGATATGCAGTATTTCACTTTGAAAGAGGCATCGAAACCGGTGATGTATTTTATCCGGGACTGGGGGAAACACAACATCGTTATCCGGCTGGGTGAGGGAAATTACCAGGCTGCGCTGCAACAGATTAAGAACAGCTGGGATGAAGTGGAACCCGGTCTTCCTTTTACTTATCAATTCATGGATGATCGGATCAGCTCAAATTACGCATCTGAGATTAATACAGCACAAATTATCACAATCCTTTCCGGTATAGCTGTTTTTCTCTCCGTATTGGGAATTTTGGGAATGATTGTTTTTACCATTCAGCAGAGAATAAAAGAAATAGGTATCCGAAAAGTAAATGGCGCCAGAATAATCGAAATACTAACAATGCTAAATAAAGACTTTATAAAATGGGTAACAATTGCCTTTATAATTGCCACTCCAATCGCATACTTCGCAATGAGCAAATGGCTCGAAAACTTTGCTTATAAAACCAACTTAAGCTGGTGGATTTTTGCACTGGCTGGAGTTTTGGCACTGGGAATTCTTGGTCTTTCCATTTTTATGGGTCAAAGCAGAATTAAAGAAATAGGTATCCGAAAAATAAACGGGGCAAAAGTTTCGGAAGTAATG
>DATFJO010000266.1:0-2060 GCA_035269145.1 Tangfeifania sp.
GGAATCGATTATAATTGATGCCATTTTCAATCATCATCCGCTTTTTGAAACCTCAACCCTGAATCCACTCAAACCAAAACAGGGAATAACAATCGATGTAAATGCAACACTCGAGGGAGGCGATTTCCAGGTGGTTCGCGACGATGTTTTTGTCATCGGGACCGGCATGCGTACCAGCACGCAGGGAATTGATTTTGTGATTGAAAACATTAAGCAGCAAAAAAAAGGGACCCACCACATTATTGTGCAGGAACTTCCTTCAACACCAGAATCATTTATTCATCTCGATATGGTATTCACCAACCTGAATACCGATGCCTGCATGGTTTACGAACCTGTTGTTTACGGGCTGAGCCGTTACAAAACCATTCACCTGAAAATTGACAACGGAAATGTGGTGATTACCGAAGAACCAAATATACCGGAAGCTTTGAAAAAACTGGGCATCGATTTAAAACCAATTGCCTGTGGCGGCAAAAAAGATCCGTGGACGCAGGAGCGTGAACAGTGGCACAGCGGAGCCAATTTTTTGGCATTTGCACCCGGGAAAATTATCGGTTACGAAAGAAATGTAAACACCTTGGAAGAACTCAATAAAAACGGGTTCGAAATTTTAAAAGCACTCGATGTAATTTCGGGGAAAATAAACCCTGACGATTATACCAAATGCGTTATTTCGATTGCCGGCTCCGAACTGGCAAGGGGTGGGGGTGGCGCCCGGTGTATGACTATGCCGTTTAAAAGACAGGAAGTAAAATGGTAGAAAAGTGCAGTTTTTAACTTCACATCCTGAAATTGTAAATGTTCAGAAAGAATAAAAATGCGGAAATTAAGAATACGCGATCTCAACCGTATCACAACTGAGGAATTCAAAGAAACAATCAAAACGCCATTGGCAGTTGTGCTGGATAACATCAGAAGCTGCAACAACATTGGTTCGGTTTTCCGTACTTCCGATGCGCTGCTGATTGAAAAAATTTACCTCTGCGGAATTACCGCCACTCCACCCAATAAAGAAATTCACAAAACCGCCCTCGATGCCGAAAAAGCTGTGGAATGGGAATATTTTGAAAAAACGGATGATGCTGTCCGAAAACTGAAAGATAACGGATTTAAAATTTTTGCCGTAGAACAGGTTGAAAACAGTATTCTTTTGTTTGATTTTAACCCGAATTCCGGTGAAAAAATTGCACTTGTTTTTGGGAATGAAGTGAAAGGAGTTCAGCAAAAGGTGGTGGATTTATGCGATGGAGCTATTGAGATTCCACAGTTTGGCACCAAACATTCTTTCAACGTTTCTGTAAGTGTCGGTATTGTTTTGTGGGATATTTTTCAGAAAATGAAAAAATAAGTACTTTTATTCCTGAACTAAAACTGAAATTATGAATTCCCCGAAAGTTGTGCCTGAGGAGTTTCTTCATTTTATCTGGGAAAACCGGCTTTTTAATGCCCGCAACCTGAAAACAGTTTCAGGTGAAAATGTGGAAATTTTGCAAACAGGCAGAAGAAATACCAATGCCGGGCCCGATTTTTTTAATGCCAAAGTAAAAATCGGAGATACCGTTTGGGCCGGCAACATCGAAATTCATAAAAAAGCATCGGACTGGCTCAGGCACAATCATTCAGATGATAAAGCTTACGAGAATGTGATTCTGCACGTAGTTGAAGAAGCCGATCGTCAGATTTACCGAATCAATGGCACAAAAATCCCCGCGATGGAACTTTCGTGGCCTGAACACCTGAATCAGAACTACCGGAAACTGTTGGATGCCAAAACCTGGATCCCTTGCCAGGAGCAGTTTCATAAAATCGATCCGGTGGTTTTGCGGCTCGGTTTTAACCGGCTGATGATTGAACGCCTCGAAAGTAAAACCTTAGAAATTGAAAAGCGGCTTACCGATAATAATAACAACTGGAACGAAACCTTTTACCAGGTGCTGGCCCGCATGTTCGGGTTTAAAGTAAATGCCATGCCATTTGAGATGCTTGCCAAATCGGTTCCTCTGCAAATTTTGAGTAAACACAAAAGCAGCCTGTTTCAACTGGAAGCTTTGTTGTTC
>DATFJO010000267.1:0-2271 GCA_035269145.1 Tangfeifania sp.
TCGATAATGAAAAAACCAATAAAACCTTTATTAAGCCTTTGCCTGCTTATATTTCTACTAGCCTGTAAGCCTAACAACGAAGATACTTCCCTATTTGTTAAATTTCAGAATCCGGCACCCGATGCACGACCAATGGTTCGCTGGTGGTGGAATGGAAACTGCGTGGAAGCCGATGAGATAAAACGGGAACTAAATGTGATGTATAAAGCCGGGATTGGCGGAGTGGAAATTAATTCGATAGCCATGCCGCCACATGCAAAAAAAACAGATGCCAAACCACTTCAATGGGCGGGAAAAGAATGGATTAACAGCGTGAAGGTGGCCAGCGACGAAGCCCATAAACTGGGAATGATTGCTGATTTGATTGTTGGCTCAGGATGGCCTTTTGGTGGAAGATTTCTGAAAGATGACGAAACTATGCAGAGATTAGGGATAAAAAGACAATCTGTAAAGGCGAATTCAAATATCACAATTAATCTGAATGAATACCTAACGTTTCAGAGCCACCATACTCCCGGAACCCAAAATGTAAAAGCAACCAGTGACGTTGAACTGGTGACAGTAAAACTTATTCCTGTAAATTTAAAATCACCAGATGAAATTATTGATATTACCTCCGAAGTAAAAGACAATAAACTGGAGTACAAGACCGGCAACACAGATTATGAGTTGGTTTTTGTTTACAACGAGCGCAATTTCAAAAGCGTTTACCATGGTTCTCCGGGAGCCGACGGGCCAATAATGGACCATTACAAAGCAGATGTTGTGCGCGCCTATTTAAACCGGCTAAAAGCCATTGAAAAAGAGACCGGTGTACCTTTGTCAGAAATTATCAGAGCCTTGTTTTGTGATAGCATTGAGCTTGGCGGGTCCAACTGGACTGATGATATGAAGGAGCAATTCATGAGTAAAAATGGTTATGACATAACCCCTTGGTTACCTTTTGCTATTAAGCCGGATGGCCAGTCGAATAAATATGAAATGTCGGAAGAAATGGATGAAACTATCACCCGGATACAGTATGATTATTACAACACTATTATCGCTGTTTTTCTGGAACGTTTTACTTCAGAATTTCAGGATTTCTGCACTGAAAATAATGTATTGTGCCGTTACCAGGCCTATGGAACTCCATTTTACATGGGACTTTTCCAGGGTAACATGATTCCTGATATTCCTGAAAGCAACAACTGGATTTATTCCCGCGGCAGAAACGAAGCTGAAACTTCGGAATATACATGGGTAAGAAACCATGGTTATATGCTTTGGAACAAAGCAGCTTCATCGGGTGCACACATTACCGGAAAAAAAATAACCAGTTGCGAGGCCATGACCAATACCAGTGGGGTTTTTCGCACTTCGCTTGAAACGGTAAAACAATCTGATGATATGAATTTTATTACCGGAATTAACCACACCGTTCTGCATGGATACAACTATTCACCGCCCGAAGCAGGTTTCCCGGGCTGGATGCGCTACGGAGCTTACTTTAGTGAGCACAATACCTGGTGGAAGTATTTTAAATACTGGGCCGACTACAATGCCCGGCTTTCCTCGGTATTTCAAAACTCGAAACCCACAGCAGATATTGCTGTATTGGGGCGTGTGCGCGATTACTGGGGGGAAGTAGGTCCTGCACGAATCTATTTAAACGACAAACCCTGGTACTATGCCAAGTTATGGGAACCCATCAGTAACCTGGGAAGTTCGTGCGATTACATCCATCAGCCTGTGCTGGAAACTGCAGCAGTTGACGGGGCTGAATTGGTTTGCGGAGAAATGCGGTATAAGTTGATTTGCCTTACCGATGTGGAATCACTTACGCCGGAAGCTGCACAAACACTTTCTGAATTTGCACAGGTGGGTGGCAAAGTAGTATTTATCGGCACAGCGCCGCACCGTTCATTGTCGTATAAAAATGCTGCTGAAAATGACCAACTGGTAAAAACGGCTATTGAAAAAATGAATGATACCGGGAACGCTTTTCTGCTTGATGCACCGACAGAATCAGCAGATTTTATTGCATGGACCAAACAACTGATGCAAAAAACCGGACTGGAACCGCAAGTAAAAATAAGCAATCCGCAAACAAACATTTATGCGATGAAACAAACAGCCGGAAAGCAGGAACTTTATTTCTTTGCAAATTCAGACCGAAAAAAAAATGTGGAATTTGATGCCACGTTTGATACCGATAATAAAACCCCCTATTTGTGGAATCCGGCAACAGGAGAACGTTTTGCGCTGGTCTCCGACAAAAACAATAAACTG
>DATFJO010000268.1:0-13198 GCA_035269145.1 Tangfeifania sp.
GCCATTCAAAATGCAATTGATCAATCATTGACACCCGAAGATGCCAGTCTTTCGCTAAAAAATATAGCAGCCACCGGCGAAGTTGAAATCTCAAGTAACAGGGTTTTTATGGAGCCAAAAGTGGCAGAAACATTAGAACAAATGCCCCAAGCAAAACCGTTGATCACCTATTTTGTCAATTCTATTGAAAGCACAAAAACCGGCGATTCAATTCCCTATTCATTTATATCGTCGTTAACCGTTAGCCAATTGGCTGATAATGAAATAATACTTAACAAGTGGGCAGCCGATGATTTAGATGTTTCAGTGGGGGATTCCATCCGTTTAAAATATTTTGAAATCGGGCCGCTTCGTGAATTGCTGAATAAGGAGGCTGTTTTTGTTTTGAAAGAAATAGTGTCCATGAATCAACAATGGGCAGATTCCACTTTAATGCCTTATTTGCCCGGACTTTCTGATGCCGGGCACTGCCGGGAGTGGGAGGCCGGCGTTCCAATTAATATGGATGCCATCCGCGATAAAGACGAAGACTACTGGGATGAATGGAAAGGTACACCCAAAGCCTATATTTCGCTCGATAAGGCACTTGATTTGTGGGAAAACCGTTTCGGAGTTTATACTGCGGTTCGGTTTCCGGCTGAAACATTTGAATTTGATAAATTTCAAAATGCATTCGCACAAAATATTCAACCCGGCGATTTGGGAATGGTGATTGAGCCGGTTCGTGAACAGGGATTGGAAGCCGCCCGGAACGGAACCGATTTCAGCGGACTTTTCCTTGGCCTCAGTTTTTTCCTGCTTGCTGCCTCAATTATTTTAACAGCATTGCTTTTCCGTCTCAACCTCGAAACACGCTCAGCAGAAGTAGGCGTGCTCGATTCCCTGGGATTTAAACAAAAACAGGTACGCAGCTTTTTCCTGTTAGAAGGTTTGGTAATTGCATTTGTGGGAGCTTTGCTGGGATTGGCGCTGTCGGTTGTATACACTTCTGCCGTTTTTCGTATTTTGAATACACTTTGGTTTGAAATCGTTCGCACCAATGTACTTTTGATTCAGGTTTATCCGGTCACCCTGATTCTGGGATTATTAATTAGTGTGGCAGTTTCACTGGGAGCCATTTTTATTTCATTAAGACGTTACCAGAAACAGCGGACTGCAGAGTTGCAGAAACGCAGCGGAACAAGTTTGAAAAAGGGTGTGCGCCTGATGCTCGATGGAATCATGTATTTGAGCCTGGGATTCCCCACAGGAGTTTTCCTGGTGCAGGTTGCAAATCCGGGAGATTTGGATACTTCTATGTTCTTTTTATCGGGTGGTTTGCTTTTGATAGGGTTTTTAATGCTTTTCAGAAAAATGCTGGTTAAAACCGAAGCCGGAAAATCAGAAAAATTAAGACTGAACGGATTGGCCCGGCTGAATCTTACACGAAATATCGGGCGTTCGCTTACAGTTGTTATTTTATTTGCGTTGGGAACTTTTTTGGTGGTTTCCACCGGCTCCAACAAACTCGACCTGCTTGCCAGCGCTGAAGATAAATCGAGCGGAACCGGAGGTTTTGCTTATTTTTCTGAAACAACAATGCCGGTTCTTTACAACCTGAATAATGATGAAAAGCGCGCCGAAGAAGGTATTTACGAAGATTTTTCAGCAGTGCAGTTTCGGCAGGTGGAGGGCGACGATGCAAGTTGTCTGAACCTGAACCGGATTTCGCAACCTGCTGTTTTGGGAGTTGATCCGGAAAATTTAAGTGGAAGATTCTCTTTTGCAACCCGCATGGATGGATTGGACGCCGTAGACCCGTGGATAGCGCTTGACGAAGAATTTGCTGACGGCTCAATTCCTGCCATTGCCGACCAAACTGTTAT
Source organism: Tangfeifania sp. (assembly GCA_035269145.1). Taxonomy (GTDB): domain Bacteria; phylum Bacteroidota; class Bacteroidia; order Bacteroidales; family Prolixibacteraceae; genus Tangfeifania. Next base: position 1,866 of record DATFJO010000268.1, read on the forward strand.
TCAGTGGGGACTGGGCAAAAAAGTGGGCGATGAATTGTTGTATCAAAACGAAAAAGGCGACACGCTGCGTTTAAAACTTATTGCCGGTACCACGCCCTCGGTTTTCCAGGGATATGTGATTATTTCCAATGCGCATTTTCTGGAGAATTTCCCCAGCAACAGCGGCTCCCACATTTTCCTGATTGACGGACCACCAGAAGAACGGGAACAGATTACCGAAGAACTGCAGTCAGTTTTCCGCGTTTATGGCTGGCAAATGGAATCGACGGCCAAACGGCTGGTGGAGTTTTATTCGGTTACCAATACTTACCTGAGCATCTTCCTGGCCATGGGGGCACTCGGTTTGATTCTCGGAACAATCGGGTTGGCAGTTATTTTGGCGCGTACAATTATAGAGCGCCGCCGCGAAATCGGGTTGATGCAGGCCATTGGCTTTAGAACCCGGCAACTTTTCAGGTTGCTGTTTAATGAATACCTGTTTCTTTTGCTGGCCGGCGTCTTAATCGGATTTCTGACCGCGGTTGTAGCCACACTCCCGGCTTTCCTCTCTGCCAATTCCGATGCATCATTCAGCACAGTTGCACTTGTTGTTGCATTAATTCTTGTAAATGGCATCATCTGGATTGCCGCGCTGAGCTGGTTCTCGATTCGCAAAAAAATGCTTGTGAATGAGTTGAGGGGGGAGTAATTCAAAGCAGAAATTCAAGCCTGTTTTTGCTGTGGAAAATTGATCAGGTTATTCATGATCGAATTAAAGAGAAGATTTTGATATAATCATATAAACAGAGTGGGGATTTTATTATTACAATTGTGAATGAATGTTCGTTTATGTGTTGAAAATCTTTACACTTTTTCAGTAAAAATACGCAACGTTAACCCAATATTAAGAAATTTACTTTTCCTGTATATTCATTAATCTTTGATTTTATTTGTTCTGATTTCAAAATTCAGAGTCATTTTAATAAGCTGATTTTCAAATTTGATTGATATTTTTTCATTATCCGAATAATTGGTTCGATATGTTTTAAAAAGAAAAATCCCAATTTTTCGAAAACATATTCTGCGACATAAAACCAAAAAAATAGATGATTTTCGTTCTGTCTTATTAAAATGTTGTTAGTACATTTACGATTCTCAATTTGGAACGAAACAGAAGTCATTGTAATAGTTTCGAACCATCAGATTTATGAACCAGCAATAATGAATAATTAACATCAGGAATATATGGATTCAAAAATTCAACAGCTAACTGAAACCATCTACAACGAAGGAGTTGAAAAGGCCCGGGAGGAAGCCGATGCCATTTTGAAAGAAGCCGGTAAAGAGGCGGAACAGATTAAAAAAGATGCGCAAAAAGAGGCCGACCGGATTGTGGAAGAAGCCAATGAAAAATCGGAAGAGCTTAAAAAGCAGGTGGATTCGGAAATTAAAATGACTACCAACCAGGCAGTTTCTGCCATGAAGCAGGAAATTACTACTTTGGTAACAATGAAAGTAATTCAGCCTTCGGTAAAAGAACTTTTTTCGGATACCGAATACCTGAAATCGTTGATTTCGGATGTAGTAAAAGGCTGGGTGGAGAAAGAAGATTTCGATTTGACAGTAATTCTGCCCGAATCGAACCGCGATCAGCTTGAAAAATATTTTAAGAACAACCTGGCCGACGAACTCAATAAAGGGCTGGAAGTTACTTTTGCAAAAAATATGAAGTCTGGCTTTAAAATCGGACCTTCCGATGGCAGTTACATCATCAGTTTTACCGATGATGATTTCACTAATTTTCTGAAGAGTTACCTGAGACCAAAAACCAGCCAACTTCTTTTTGAGGAGAAAAAATGATTCAACGAAACTATTATTGTCTTGTAGCCGGATTACCGGATTTGATTCCTGATGATAAAAAACTTCATTATTCATCAGCAGAATTGCGTGATTACCTGAAGGAAGAATTGCATCCCGCCGATTTCAGGCTGGTGCGGTTGTTTTACCTTCCGTTCGATCATGATAACATGCTGAATCTTATTTATGAGTCTGAATTCGATTGGGATGAACGGGGAAATTTTTCACGGGAAGTACTGGAGCAGTTTGTCGATAAAAAGCAGCATGAATTGCTCGATACCTCAGGGTTTCCGAATTACCTGGTCGAATTTGTTGAAAAGTATTTTGAAGATGACGAAGAATTTCCGAAAGTCAAAGCTATCCGTTTCCTGACCGAAGGTTGGTATAACTGGCTGAGAAATTCGGGAAACGGTTTTGTGGCAAGGTTTGCCAACTACAGGCAAACCATGGGAAATATTATGCTTGCGCTCAACGGGCGGAAACACGATATCCCTTTTGAAGATGCCCTTATTGGCGACGATGAAATTACGCAGGCCCTGCGAAAAAGCCGCTCGCGCGATTTTGGACTTGCCACCGAAGTAAACGATATCGAAAACATCATCCAGATTTTTGAAATTGATAATATACTGGATCGTGAACTGCGCATCGATAATCATTTATGGAAATTTTTAGACGAAATTACCTTTTTCGACTATTTCACCATTGAAAGAATCCTGGCTTTCGTACAGAAAATATTTGTGGTGGAACGCTGGTTCAAGCTCGATAAAGAAAAAGGTCAGCAGATATTTAATCAATTGTTAGAAGAATTACAATCCAATTTTGAATTTCCTGAAGAATTCGCAATAACCTATGGAAAAAGAAAATAAAACAACAGGTAAAGTGGTTGGTATCGTAGCCAACCTCGTTATGGTAGAAGTTGACGGGCCGGTTGCCCAGAATGAAATTTGTTTCATCGCCCTGGCTGAAGAACGGTTAATGGCCGAGGTAATTAAAGTGATAGGTAAAATTGCCTATGTACAGGTATTTGAAAGTACCCGTGGCCTGAAACCCGGATCAAAGGTCGATTTTGAAGGCCACATGCTCGAGGTAACACTTGGTCCCGGAATTCTTTCCAGAAACTACGACGGACTGCAAAACGACCTCGATAAAATGGAAGGCGTTTTTCTGAAACGCGGTGAGTACACCGACCCGCTGAACCGCGAAAAGAAATGGGAATTCAAGCCCATTGCAAATAAAGGTGATGAAGTTGAAGCCGGCGACTGGTTAGGCGAGGTGAACGAAAACGACCAGCCCCATAAAATTATGGTTCCTTTTAAAATGGAAGGAACATTTAAAATTAAAGAAATTGTTGGCGAAGGTGAATACACTGTCGACCATAAAATTGCAGTGGTTACTGACGGCGACGGCAACGAAACCGAACTGACGATGGTTCAGAAATGGCCGGTAAAAGTTGCGGTTGGTGCATTCAAAGAAAAACCTCGTCCGTTTAAACTGCTCGAAACCGGTGTGCGCTGTATGGATACGCTCAACCCGATTACCGAAGGCGGAACCGGATTTATTCCAGGCCCGTTTGGTACCGGAAAAACCGTGTTGCAGCACGCTATCTCAAAACAGGCCGAAGCCGATATCGTAATTATCGCTGCCTGCGGAGAACGTGCCAACGAGGTGGTGGAAATTTTTACCGAGTTCCCGGAACTCGAAGATCCACGCACCGGAAAAAAACTGATAGAACGTACCATTATTATTGCGAATACTTCGAATATGCCAGTAGCAGCCCGCGAAGCATCGGTTTATACAGCCATGACAATTGGTGAATATTACCGGGCCATGGGATTGAAAGTATTGCTGATGGCTGATTCTACATCACGCTGGGCACAGGCACTGCGCGAAATGTCGAACCGTTTGGAGGAACTTCCCGGACCGGATGCGTTCCCGATGGACTTGTCGGCAGTTATTTCCAATTTTTATTCACGCGCAGGATTTGTTTACCTGAATAATGAAAAATCAGGGTCAATTACTTTTATCGGAACAGTTTCGCCGGCAGGTGGTAACCTGAAAGAACCGGTAACAGAAAGTACCCGGAAAGCAGCCCGCTGTTTTTACGGACTGAACCAGGCACGTGCCGACAGTAAGCGCTATCCGGCTATCGACCCGATTGACAGCTATTCAAAATATCTGGAATATCCTGAGGTTCAGGAAAACCTGAAAAAAAATGTTGATGAATCGTGGCTCGATGACGTGTTGAAAGTAAAAGACATTTTGTTGCGGGGTAAAGAAACCATGGAACAAATTAACATTCTGGGTGATGACGGGGTCCCGATTAGTTTCCACGAAACTTTCTGGAAATCGGAACTTATCGATTTTGTGATTTTGCAACAGGATGCATTTGATGACATCGATGCTTCCACTCCAATGAAACGTCAGCAGTTCATGCTAAACAAAGTTTTGAATGTAGTTGGTAAAGAATTTTCATTCAACAACTTCGAAGAAGTAGGCAGCTATTTCAAAAAAGTGATCAACGAATTTAAGCAGATGAATTATTCCGAATTTGAATCGGAAAAATTCAAACGTCACGAAGAAGAATTGGAAAAAATGATAAGTGAGCAATCAAAATAAACTATAAGGCGAAAAACATTAACACTGAAAAAAAAGTACTATGGAAAGCCAGGCATTTCAGAAGATATATACCAAACTAAACAACATTACCAAAGCCACGGTGACCCTTAATGCCGAGGGTGTTGGCTACGATGAAATTGCCAGCGTAAACGGCCGGCTGGCACAGGTGGTGAAAATTACCGGGAACGATATTACACTTCAGATTTTTGAAGGAACAGAAGGAGTTCCAACAAATGCCGAGGTGAGTTTCCTGGGACGACCACCGCAACTGAAAGTAAGCGATGAACTTGCCGGGCGTTTTTTTAATGCGTACGGCAATCCGATTGACGGCGGCCCCGAAGTGCAGGGCGAGGTGCGCGATATTGGCAGCCCCTCGGTAAACCCGGTGCGCAGAGAGCAACCTTCGAACCTTATTGCTACGGGTATTGCTGGTATCGACCTGAATAACACGTTGGTTTCCGGGCAGAAAATTCCGTTTTTTGCCGACCCCGACCAACCTTACAACCAGGTAATGGCCAACGTAGCATTGCGTGCAAAAGCCGATAAAATTATTCTGGGTGGCATGGGATTGTCGAATGACGATTATCTCTATTTTAAAAATGTTTTCGACAACGCCGGCGCGCTCGACCGCATTATCAGTTTTGTAAATACAACTGAAAACCCGCCGGTTGAGCGTCTGCTTGTGCCTGATATGGCACTGACTGCCGCCGAATATTTTGCAGTAGACCATAATCAGAATGTGTTGGTGCTGCTCACCGATATGACACTTTTTGCCGATGCACTGAGTATCGTATCGAACCGTATGGACCAGATTCCATCGAAAGACAGTATGCCCGGTTCGCTTTATTCTGACCTGGCGCGTATTTACGAGAAAGCAGTACAGTTTCCGTCGGGTGGCTCTATTACCATTATTGCGGTAACTACTCTTTCGGGCGGCGATATTACCCATGCTATTCCGGATAACACCGGTTACATTACCGAGGGGCAGTTGTTCCTGCGTCGCGATTCTGAAATCGGGAAAGTAATTGTCGACCCGTTCCGCTCACTGTCGCGTTTGAAACAGTTGGTAATCGGAAAACAAACCCGCGAAGATCACCCGCAGGTGATGAACACGGCAATTCGGTTATATGCCGATGCTGCCAACGCAAGAACAAAACTTGAAAATGGTTTCGACCTGACTGATTACGACGAACGTACACTTGAATTTGCCAAAGAATATTCAGACCGGTTGCTGGCCATCGATGTAAATGTGGATACCGACACTATGCTCGATATTGCCTGGGAATTGTTTGCCAGGTACTTTAACAAAGCAGAGGTGGCTATCCGCGAGAACCTGGTTGAAAAATACTGGAAGAACGGAAAGAATCAGAGTTAGAGGAACCGATAAGATTGAACCAAATAAACTCAGTACGTGGCTATAAAATTTCAATACAATAAAACTGCACTACAGGCGCTCGACAAGCAGTTGAAGGTGAGGGAACGTGCGTTGCCTACCCTGAAGAACAAAGAGTCGGCCCTGCGTGTGGAAGTTAAAAGAGCGAAAGACAAAGCTGCTGAACTCGAAAAAGAATACAACGGGCAGATTGAATCTTACGAAAATATGGCCCGTTTGTGGGGTGAATTCGATCAAAGTCTCGTGCGCATCAGCGACGTGGATTTGTCTTCCAAAAAAATTGCCGGCGTTTTTACCCCGGTTTTGGAAGATATCCATTTTGAAATCAACAACGAAAATCTTTTTAATCAACCTGTTTGGTTTCCCGATGGAATTTCCATTATCAAAAAAATTGCTGAAACAGCTATCGAAAGAGAGGTGTTTTTGCGGAAAATGGAAGTACTGGACTTTGCACGGAAAAAAACCACACAAAAGGTAAACCTTTACGAAAAAGTTCAGATTCCGGGATTTCAGGATGCCATACGGAAAATTAAACGATTTTTGGAAGATCAGGATAACTTGTCGAAAGCGGCACAGAAAATTGTAAAAGACAGGCAGGAAAAACAAAGACGGGAGGAGGCTGAAGTATGATTGTTCAAATGTATAAATACTCGTTCCTGGTTTTTTATTCCGGATACAATGAATTTTTGAAAGATATCCGAAAGATAGGAGTTGTTCATCTTAAAGAAAACAAGAATGAACCCACTCCTGAAATGCAGGAACTTTTCAGGCATCTCACCGAGGTTTCAAAAGCTGTTAAAAAACTGGAAAGCATTGAAACCGAAGGGGGAGGCAAAAAACCTGAATTTGAATCGGGTAAAGCGGTTTTCAACCGGCTGAAAGAGATAGAGAAGGAGATGGAAAAAAACCATCATCAGGTTCAGCATCTCGAAAAAGAAAGAAAACAATTGCAGCCGTGGGGCGATTTCGACTGGTCGGTAATTGAAAAACTGAATAATGAAGGAATCGAAGTTCGTTTTATGACTTTGCCTTCAAAAAAATACAATCCCGATTGGGAGAAAGATTTTTATATTCGGAAAATAAGTGATGCAGACGGCTATAGTTATTTTGTGACGTTTGAAAAAGGGGAAGAAAAGAACGGGTTTGATGAGATTGCAGGTGCCGATGAGTTGGTGCTTCCACGGCGTTCGCTTGGCGAAGTAAATGCGGAAATTAAAAAGCTTAAAAACCAGGAGCAGGAATTTCGGAATGAATTGCACCGCATTGCGCATTTCAATATACCGCAACTGCAGCAATACCACGATGAAGTTCAGCAGGAGCTCTCGGAACAAAACGCTCATCTGCAAACCACCGACGAGGTAGACGGCAAAGTAAAAATGCTGGAAGGCTGGGTACCCGAAACCAAAAAAGAAGAACTGGATAATTACCTTGAAGAAAACGAAATTCTTTACGTGGTCGAGGAGCCGGAAGAGGAAGATAAAGTTCCGGTTTTGCTGAAAAACAACCGGTTTACTAAATTATACGAGATAATTGGTAATTTATATGAGTTGCCCAACCACAGAGAACTCGACCTGGTGCCGTTTTTCGCTCCTTTTTACATGATGTTCTTCGGATTCTCGCTGGGCGATGCCGGATACGGTTTGTTTATTGTATTGGCGGCAGCAATTGCCAAGAGAAAATTGCCGGAATTTAAATCGGTTTTAAGCCTGGCTCAGTGGTTAGGTTTGGGAACAGTTATTTTTGGCGCGCTTACCGGAACTTTCTTTGGAATCGATCTGCTCAGTGCAGATGTTCCGTGGCTCGAGCGATTTAAGGCTTACATGATTAATACCAACCAGATGTTTAACCTGGCAATAATTCTGGGTGGCATTCAAATTGTGTTTGGTTTGGTGCTTAAAGTAATCAATATTTCACGGGTACAGGGTTTTAAATACAGCTTGTCGACTATTGGCTGGTTGATTCTTATTTTTGGTTTGGGAGGTGTATTCGGATTAAAATCGATGGATGTCCTTTCAGCACAGGGAGCCAGCCTGGCGCAGAGTTTTGTACTGGGAGCAGCCGGAGTGCTGATTTTATTACTGAACAATCCGAAGCGGAATATATTTATGAACTTTGGAGTCGGGTTATGGGATGTTTACAGCATGTTTACCAGTTTGCTGGGAGACATACTTTCCTATATCCGGTTGTTTGCGCTGGGAGTTTCGAGTGCTATTCTGGGGTTGGTTTTCAACAGCATGGCAATGACGATGAAACCCGATAACCCGGTGCTTGGTCCGGTGGTTATGATTATTATTTTGGTAATCGGCCACAGCATTACAATATTTATGGCAAGTTTGGGAGCATTTGTGCATCCCATACGTTTAACATTTGTAGAATTTTATAAAAATGCCGGATTTACCGGTGGAGGAAAAGCTTACAAACCTTTTGCCGAGCCTTCCTCGAAAAGTAAAGAATAAAATAAGTAATAACATTTAAAATAAATCAAGAATGGAACCTATTGTTTTAGCTTACATTGGAATTGGATTAATGGTCGGCCTTTCAGGGGTTGGCAGTGCGTTTGGTACCTCGATTGCGGGTAACGCGTCGGTGGGAGCGATGAAAAAAAATAACGAGGCATTTGGTAGCTACATTTTACTTACCGCATTGCCGGGTAGCCAGGGATTGTACGGTTTTGCCGGATACTTCCTGCTCGATAGTTTTGGCTTGTTGCAACCGGGAATCGACTGGATGGTTGCTGCTTCTGTTTTCGGTGCCGGATTTGCCCTTGGTTTGGTAGGCCTGCTCTCGTCAATTCGTCAGGGACAGGTTTGTGCAAACGGTATTGCCGCAGTTGGTGCTGGTCACGACGTGGCTGGTAAAACACTTATCCTTGCTGTATTCCCTGAACTTTATGCAATTATTGCGCTTGCAGCTACCTTCCTTATCGGAAATGCAATTGCATAGTAATTGACTGTTTTTTAAAAGTTAAATAGTTGCTGCAATTTTTTTGCTGATTGTTGTGGCAATGTGTTTGTAGAAATGTATCCACTGGATGATAAATTGCCAGTGGATATTTTTTTATACCGATTAGTTCTCTAATCGGTATTACATGATTTTTTTCCGTTCCCTGGTAAGGTTTTTTATCCACTGATTTACAACGTACTCATTTTGCTCAATCCAGGTTTTTACCCCTTTTACCGGGTCTTCATTTAAACGTACCTGGTAAACCAGACTGTTAAGCTGGCTCTCTGACAATTGCATCCTTTCAAAAAAGCGAACTGCATTGGGGTGTATTTCTTCCAGGTTTTTATGTGCAATGGTGTAAATTTTTTCTCTCTCACCAAAAATATTGTCGGGATCTTCAAGAAAACGTACGTCGTAGCGGGCAAAAATCCAGTGAGGTTCCCAGCCGGTAACTACAATTTCTTTTCTTCTTTTTATAGAATCTGCCAGTTGTTTCACCATTTCTTCTTCCGAAAGATCAAGCAGGGAGATGGAAAGTGAATAATCATCGATGGCTGCCTGTGCTTTTCGCATTACACCGGCTCCGGGGTCGATTCCAACAATCGGGTGCGGATAATTTTTCAAATCGGCTACCGAGTTTAGCTCGCTGTAGTCGGGAACAACAAATCCGGTCCGTGCTTCAGGATAGGTAATTCCAATCATCTCTAACTCATTGGTGTGTTCGTCAAAATACCTTTTATGTGTTTCGGGCAGCCAGGCATCTGCAAAAACATCAGCTTCTTCACTGGCTACTTCATTGTATGCCGATTCTACATCGGTTAACTTAAGAATAACAGTATAATCCATTTTTTCTTCGAGTAACACATACGACAGGTAGGTAATTGCAATACTTTCCGACCAGTCAGTGTAAACAATACGTAGTGTACGTTCATCTTCTTTTTCCCGGCTCATATTGCATGAGAAAAGAAATGCTGTCAGTATCAGGAGCGTAGTCACTTTGGTTCTTGAGAAATATCGTACCATTTTTACAATTATTTTTTTGGAAACAGTGCTTTTAAAAATCCCATCGTTTGTTTGCGGTCTTTTACAATGAAAACCGGAATATTTTTATCAGACGCAGCCAGTTTTTCGGAGGTGGTATCAACTATAATATCGGCCAGTTCCGATTTGATTTTTGACCCGATTACAATCATATCGGCACCCACCGCAAGTGCCCGGCTGTAAAGTATTTGCGCTTCTTCATTTTCTATGTCGAGTGAATATGAAAATGGAATTTCATCGGCATTGTATTTGAAGCGTTTCATAAATTTCTGAAACTCTTTGTTGCTGTGTTTTTCCACATACTGCTGGAGTCTTTTATCTTGTTCGGGATTGCTTTGGGGAAAATAATTCAGTGGCAGCTTGTGCACATGGTGGCACAACACTTCCGAACCTGTTAGCTCTTTAAGCCTTAGGGCCATTTTCAGTGCCATTTCACTCATTTTTGAAAAATCCATTCTTATCAGAAGATTTTTAATTTCCCGGTGAGCCGTTTCACTCACGAGCAGTACCGACGAAGGAATAATCCCGAGTACTTTTCTGACAATACTTCCACGACCTTCGTATCCCATTTTCTTACCCATTAAAGTAAGAGTAATGTTATTTTTCTGGGTATATTTTACAATTGTTTCAGTAGGATAGCCCTCCAGCACCTTAATATTTATTTTTACATTACTTTCAGAAATGAAAAGCTCCCCGATTTTTTCCTGCAACCCTTCCTGAATTACATCTGCAATGGGTTCATCTAAATGCGGAAATGCTTCAATTATTTCTTTTGGAATTTCGTAAGGCCTCAGCACATGCAAAAATGTTATACTCTCTGGTTTTATTTTATCAACCAGAAAATTAGCATAGCGAATCAGGGAATCATCCATGTCGCTTAAATCGAGGGAGACCAGAATATGATTTAACTGATACATATCTTTATTTTTTCAGTGTTTATGATTTATTTTCCCTTTTTGTTTCGGTTTTTCCTGAAGTTTTTGCTTTTTCCCGCTTTTGAATCATTTTTGAAATAGCATCTACATAATTCCGGTGCTCTTTTTCACGCTGTACTTCCATTAATCCTTCATGTTCTTTCCGTAACCCTTTTAAGAGGCTCCAAACCAAAATGACTAATATAAGTGCAAATGGCAACCCGGTTGAAACAGCAGCAGTTTGTAAAGCTCCCAATCCACCTCCAATAAGAAGTACTGCGGCAACTGCTCCCTCAGTCATAGCCCAGAAAATGCGCTGTGGAACCGGTGCATCAAGTTTTCCGCCTGCTGTAAGCGAATCCACTACCAGCGAACCCGAGTCGGAAGAAGTAATAAAAAAACTGGTTACCAGAATCACTCCAACGGTTGAGGTTATGACAGAAATTGGAAATTGCTCCAAAAGTACGTAAAGCGATGTGGCAACATTATTTGTTACTGCACCGGCAATGTCAGCCATTGCGTTCAGCTCGAGAAACATGGCACTGCCGCCAAAAGCTGAAAGCCATAAAAATGTGAGAAGCGTGGGAACG
>DATFJO010000269.1:0-4691 GCA_035269145.1 Tangfeifania sp.
TGATCAGTCGCAGTGATCATTGAAGAAAAAACTCTTTTAATTTAATGAATATGCTCATTGCATTCAGAAATAAAGTATAACAAATAATACAAAACAGAAGTTTAGCGCCAGCATCTTCGTGCTTCGTGCTTCAAGCTTCCAACCAATAATAACATTATGATACAAGCAATTAATTTACAAAAATCCTACAGCGGAACAATTGTCCTGAACCTTCCTGAACTGCTAATTAAACGGGGCGAAACATTCGGGCTGGTGGGAAACAACGGCGCCGGAAAAACCACTTTGTTTTCGCTGGTACTCGACCTTATTCGCACGAGCAAAGGCAAAATTGCAATCGATAATATTGAAGTGGCCAAATCGGAAGAGTGGAAAGATTTTACGGGTGCCTACATCGACGAAAGTTTTATTATCGGTTACCTGACGCCCGATGAATATTTCGGTTTTATTGGCGAGCTGCGCAACATGAACAAAAACGACATTTCGCTTTTCCTGGATAAATTTGAAAGCTTTTTCAACGGCGAAATCCTGGGCCGAAAAAAATATATCCGCGACCTCTCGAAAGGAAACCAGAAAAAAGTGGGAGTTGTTGGCGCTTTTATGGGACAACCGGATTTGGTGGTACTCGACGAACCGTTTGCCAACCTCGACCCGACTTCGCAATACAAACTGCGTGGGTTGATTAAGGAATATGCAGCCGGCGGCGAAAAAACACTGCTCATCTCCAGCCACGACCTCGACCACGTGGCCGATGTTTGCACCCGAATCGTAATTCTTGAAAAAGGCGAAATTGTAAAAGATGTTCCCAAAACCGAAACTACACTGGCCGATTTGGAAGAATTTTTTACCGGAGTGAAAACCGAGCGGGCGTTTCATGAAGATTTATAGCCATTTTCTAAGTACGGCTTTTTTCTTAACTTTATTTCCTTTTAAAATTCAATCCTTTACCAATGGAAACCGAAGAAAAAACCGCACAGGATGTGTACAAAAAAATGGCGGCGCTTTGCAGCCGTGCCGAGCAGTGCTCACCCGATATCCGCAAAAAAATAATTACTGCCGGACTGAGCAATGATGAAGCAGATGACCTTATTCAAAAACTGAAGGAAGAAAAATTTATAGACGACCAGCGATATGTAAGGTTTTATGTTTCCGAAAAATTCAGAATAAACAAATGGGGAAGGATAAAAATTCGCTACTACCTGCGCATGAAAGGACTGGACGATGCCCTGATTCAAAAAGGACTGAATGAAATGGACGAAGAAAAATACCGGCAGGTACTCATAAAAACCCTGAAAGAAAAAGCCCGCTCAGTGAAAAAGAAAAACAAATTTGAAAAAATGGGCCAGGTTATCCGGTTTGCCCAAAACCGTGGATTCGAGCCTGAGCTGATTCACCGGTATTTGAATGAGGTGGTTTCTTAACCTGAAAATCTTATTTAATCAAGAATTGGAAATTTTTGATAGAACCTCAACAGTTCAATGGTTTCAGCCCTTAATTTCGTGCGAACAAACTTTTTTAAATCTTCATCCATTAAATCACCCATTCCGTGTAAAATTCGTTTATCGTTGATTTTTTCCAGTTTATCAATGCATTTTTGCAGGTATTCTTCAAATTTGATTTCCATTCTGGTTTCCACAATTTTCTTATTCACAGGTGTTTGATTTTTCATAAAAAACCAGCAATCGAAAGCATCACGGTTTGCAATAACTTCACGGTCAAGAAGTGCGCATAATTTATGGGCAAACATGTCTTGTTTCACCATCACTTTCATGTTAATTCCCAGTAAATTCTTTACTTCATAACGATCGTTAAAAATTCGGTTTGAAATTTCAATTTTCAATTTTCGTTCGCCAACTCCATAGTCTAAAACGATTACCGGCCCATAGAATTTTCTGGCTTCATCGAATATCCTTCCATGAGTAAGCACAATGTTTCTGACCTTCTCATAAATTATTTCTTCTTTCTTCAAATCAAGCAGATTAAAATCAAGATCAACCGAAAAACGGGGCAGGTCATAAAAAAACATTAAAGCAGTGCCTCCCTTGAAGCCTAAATTACCGGCAAGTTCAATATCGGAATAAATGGCCTTTAAAAGTTGCAGCAGAAAAAATTTATGTTTGTTAATGTCAACCATCCTGGAGAAGTTTATATGTCCTTTCAGTCAGTGCTTTCGAATTATAACCGGGCAGCAGTTTATCAATGTTCTCTTTGTTGAGTAGTTTTAGGTTATCAAAATAAAAACCGGGTTCCAGGTATAGCAAATCCAAAAAGGCCCGTTCCGGGGAAGCTATATTCACATGATTTGGTTTTCGCTCAATGCCTGAAGTATTCACAAGCACCTCCTTTTTAATTTTTCGAAACCGGTAAGTTTGCTCACTTATTTCAATTTCACGGCTCAGGTAACTCACAGATGTAATGAGCGAACTGTATTGGAAAATAATGCCTGACCGCTGCAACACATATTCCAGCGATATATACGAAGGTGCATAAACTGAACAGGCCATTTCTTCAGAATTGAACTCCGGTTTTGTGTAAATTCCTTTTCGAGGATTTTCCAGTTTCCCGCTCCGCACATAATAATTCAGTTTTTGGTTGAGCGATGTAAAATTCGTTTCACCGGAAAGCATGCCTATTTCATTCAACCGGAATACCGTTTTTTTCGACTGATAAACTGAAAAAATAATATCTCTTTTTATTTTTTGTGAACTGAACATGTTAAAATTTCATATATACAGTTCACGAAATTACAAAAATCAATTTTACAAGACACTATTTCTCAACAATAATTTACATATTGCATGTGATTTACTTTTCAAAATCAGCCAAAAATTATTTCAGAGTTTGGATAACCAAATCACTGAAATCAGAAAAAAGAGATTTTTTGACGGTTGATCTTCCAACGGGTAGCATCTCAATGATCTCAAACAAAACCATCAACTGTCTTTTTGTTTTTTCGCAGATTCGAGTTTGCTTATCACATATTTAATTGTTTACCTTTGCATTTCATAAAAAATTTAGAATAAAATGATTTTAAAAGACCAGGCAAAAGAACTCCTGGAGCGCCGGGATGCGCTAAGGAGGCATCTTTGACTACGATGCAAAATTGCTGCAAATAAAAGAAGAAGAACTCAAAACACAAGACCCCGAATTCTGGTCCAATCCGAAAGAAGCCGAAGCCCAGATGAAAAAAATAAAATCGGTTAAAGACTGGACAAAAGGTTTTGAAAATGTGAACCAGGCAGTGGAAGACTTCGAGGTGCTTTACGATTTTTTTGAAGAAGACGAAGCCACTGAAGAAGAAGTGGATAAAGCCTACCGTTCTGCACTTCAGAAAATTGAAGACCTGGAAACCAAAAACATGCTCCGCAACGAAGAGGACAAACTCAGTGCCGTACTGAAAATTAATGCCGGCGCCGGTGGAACCGAAAGCAACGACTGGGCCGAAATGCTTTTCAGAATGTACACCCGGTGGTGCGAAAACAATAACTATAAAATAAAAGTAGACAACATGCAACCCGGTGACGAAACCGGCATTAAAAGTTGCACCATTGAAGTGGAAGGCGATTATGCCTATGGTTACCTGAAAAGCGAAAACGGCGTGCACAGGCTGGTGCGGTTATCGCCATTTAATTCCCAGAACAAACGCATGACTTCCTTTACATCGGTTTATGTGGCCCCGCTGGTTGACGATACCATCGAAATTGAAATCAACCCGGCCGACATCACCTGGGACACATTCCGCAGCGGCGGTGCCGGCGGCCAAAATGTAAATAAAGTGGAAACCGGTGTGAGATTGCACCACGAACCAACAGGCATTGTTATTGAAAACACCGAAAGCCGCTCGCAGGGAGGAAACAAAGAAAATGCATTGCGCCTGTTGAAATCGCAACTCTACGAAATGGAACTCCGCAAACGCCGCGAAAAAACCATGGAAATCGAGTCGCAGAAAAAGAAAATTGAGTGGGGCTCGCAAATCCGTTCCTACGTTTTACAACCCTACAAAATGGTAAAAGACCTGCGCACCAACTACGAAACCGGAAATGTAGATGCGGTTCTCGATGGTGAACTGGATGGCTTAATTAAAGCCTACCTCATGGAATTTGGCGGACAATAAAAAACCATTTTGTCGTTCGGTTTGTTTTTCAAAAAACCATTTTAAATTAGAGATACAAATTTCCCGGTTTTCATCGTAAGAACGCCGGAAATTATGTATTTTACAACTTTTTAAGAGGTGGATGCTTAAGTTAATCATCTATCATGAATTTGTGTTTCACAAAAACCTGAATAGATATGTACTCGAATGAAAATTTCATAAACAGGGAAATCAGTTGGCTTTCGTTTAACGAGCGGGTTTTACAGGAAGCGCAAGACCCGCAAACACCGTTGTTCGAACGCATACGTTTTATCGGGATTTTCTCGAACAATCTCGACGAATTTTTCAGGGTGCGTGTGGCCACAGTCCGCCGGATGGTTGATTTGGGGAAAGATGAAGAAAACCTGCTGGGAGACCTTACGCCACGAGAGTTGCACGACAAAATTCAGGAAATTGTACTCGAACAGCAAAATAAAGTGCAGTCCATTTTCCGGAACATAATGGATGAACTCAACGAGAACAATATTTTTATTCTAAATGAAAAGGAACTAAATCATTCGCAGGGAATTTTTGTGAAAAAATATTTCTACGAAAAAGTACT
>DATFJO010000270.1:0-7921 GCA_035269145.1 Tangfeifania sp.
ACAAAATCAGCCGGCATAAAACCAAAGCTTTCTTCGCCGCCGCCAATGTATTTTTTCTTGCCTTCCAGTTCACGAATCACTTCGGCAATAAACTTAAAACCGGTGTAAACATCGAAATATTCCACATTGTTTTTGCGGGCAATTTCAGCTATCATTTCAGTAGAAACAATAGTTTTTACTATAAATTCATTGCCTTTCATGGCGCCGGCCTCTTTCATTTTTGTGATGATGTAATAAATAAAAAGAAGCGCAGTTTGATTGCCGTTTACAATAATGTATTTGCCTTTGTCGTTTTTCACTGCCACTCCAATTCTGTCAGCATCCGGGTCGGTAGCCATAACCACGTCGGCATCAACTTCAGCCGCTTTTTTAAGCGCCATTTCCATGGCAGCTTCCTCTTCCGGATTGGGTGAAACTACGGTTGGAAAATCGCCGCTTACCACGTCCTGTTCAGGAATATGAATGACATTTGTGAAACCAAATTTTTCGAGCGCTGCCGGAACCAGTTTAACCGCTGTTCCGTGAATGGGTGTAAAAACAATTTTTATGTTTTTGTGCCGCTCCACAACATCAGGCGAAATGGAAACAGTTTTCACTTTTTCAAGGAATTTATTGTCCATCTCTTCGCCCATAATTTCAATCAACTCATCCGGCCCGTCAAATTTGATATCGCCCGGTTTTATATTCGCCACTTCGTTTACAATGTTTACATCGTGCGGGGCAACAATTTGCGAACCGTCATCCCAGTAAGCTTTGTAGCCATTGTATTCTTTCGGATTGTGTGAGGCTGTCAGAATAATTCCGCTCTGACATCCCAATTCACGAATGGCAAAAGAGAGTTCAGGTGTCGGGCGCAAATCTTCAAATAAATATGCCTTGATTCCATTGGCGGCAAATATTTCTGCACAGGTTTCTGCAAATAACCGGCTGTTGTTGCGACAGTCGTGACCAATGGCCACTTTAATTTGGGGCAGGTCTGAAAAATTCTTTTTCAGGTAGTTGGAAAGTCCCTGTGTGGCAGCTCCAACAGTGTACCTGTTCATCCGGTTGGTGCCCACGCCCATTACGCCCCGTAAACCACCTGTTCCAAATTCCAGGTGTTTGTAAAACGCATCAATTAATTCGCTGGTATCTTCGTTATCGAGCATGCGTTGAACTTCAGCGCGGGTTTCTTCATCGTATAAATCAGAAAGCCATCCTTCGGCAACAACTCTGACCTGTTTTAATAATTCTTTATTATCCATTTATTCTGTTTTTTGAAGTTTTTTCAGACATTTTTCCAGACTCTCTTTCCAGTAAGGAATTTCAAGATTAAATGTACTTTTAATTTTCGATTTATTCAAGACACTGTATGCCGGACGCTTCGCCGGAGTTGGGAATTCATCGGAAAGAACCGGCAGCACCTTGCAATTTATACCGGAAATTTCGAAAATACTTTTGGCGAAATCGTACCAGCTTGCCACTCCTTCGTTTGAAAAATGGTAAACTCCGGTCTCAAACTTCTCCGACTCATTTTCATAAACCGATGCAATTGAAAGTGCCACTTTGGCTAAATCAGCCGCATAAGTAGGTGTTCCCACCTGGTCGAAAACCACTTTCAGTAAATCACGCTCATTTCCGAGCCGCAACATGGTTTTCACAAAGTTATTTCCAAAAGATGAATACAACCACGACGTACGTATTATTACAGCTTTTGATCCGGACGAGAGAATAAAATTCTCGCCCGCCAGTTTTGTTTTCCCGTAAACACTCTCCGGCTGAACCGGATCGGTTTCGCTATACGGAATATAAGATTTACCGTTAAAAACATAATCGGTTGAAATATGAATAAGCCCGGCATTGTGCAGTCTGGTATATTTTGCAAGCAAAGCCGGCCCAGTTGTATTTACAATTTGGGCCGTCTGCATTTCAGTTTCGGCTTTGTCAACGGCAGTATAAGCGGCACAGTTGATTACAAATTCCGGTTTTTCCTTATCAAAAAAATCCATTACCTGGCTTTCGTCGGCTATATCCAGCGTATCAGAATCGGAAAACAGAAAGTGGTGAGCAGCAATGTTCTCAGCCAGCTCTTTCAGTTCGCTTCCCAATTGTCCGTATGCTCCGGTTACAAGTATTTTCATCCTTCAAAAATAAAATTCATTTCGGCTGCTGAAAATAATGGAGCAGCCAAATCTTTCTCCGAAACAACAGGCTCTGTTTCTCCCAGCATCCAATCGATTCTTAGTTCCGGATCATTTATATTTATTGCTCGTTCCGAATCTTTATTATATGTATTATCGCATTTGTACGAAAAAACGGCGGTTTCGCTCAAAACCGAGAAACCATGAGCAAACCCCCGGGGCAAAAAAAGTTGCTTTTTGCTTTTGGCATCGAGTTCGAGACCAAACCACTGACCAAAAGTAGGTGAACCTTTTCGCAGGTCGACTGCCACATCGTAAACACTCCCCTCCACCACGCGCACGAGCTTAGCCTGTGCATACGGTGCAAGTTGATAATGCAATCCGCGCACCACGCCGCGCACCGATTTAGATTCATTGTCCTGGATAAACGAGGTTTTGATACCTCCTTCTTTATACCGTTCTTCCTGGTACGTCTCAAAAAAATAACCGCGGGAATCTTCGAAAACCCGTGGTTCAATAATTAAAAGTCCGGGAAGCGATGTTTCTGTAATTTTCATTTATGCTCTAAAATGAGAGAATTTGTTTTTCAGCCAATTGCATGAGGTATTCGCCATACTGATTTTTTCTCATTGGCTGCGCCAGTTCTATGAGTTGTTCTTTGCTGATAAACCCTTTTTTGTAAGCTATTTCCTCGATGCACGAAACTTTTAATCCCTGACGTTGCTCGATGGTGGCAATAAAATTCGATGCCTGCAGCAGGCTGTCGTGAGTACCGGTATCGAGCCATGCAAAACCACGACCGAGCAATTTTACATTCAACTTGTTTTCTTCAAGGTAAATACGGTTCAAATCGGTAATTTCCAGTTCGCCGCGTGCCGAAGGTTTGAGATTTTTGGCTTTTTGAACTACATCGTTCGAATAAAAATACAACCCGGTAACCGCATAGTTCGATTTGGGTTTATTTGGTTTTTCTTCGATACTCCTCACCTTTCCGGTGTCGTCGAAATCAACCACTCCGTAGCGCTCCGGATCGTTCACATAATATCCGAAAACAATCGCTCCGTCTTCCAGGCTGGATGCTTCTTCAAGAATCGAGCGGAAATTATATCCATAGAACAGATTGTCGCCCAAAATCATACACACATTGTCATCGCCAATAAATTCTTCTCCCAGAATAAACGCCTGCGCCAAACCCTCAGGCGCAGGTTGTAATTTATAGGAAATCTCCAGTCCGAGCTGCTTTCCGTCACCCAGAAGTTTTTCATAAAGACCGATATCATCAGGAGTTGAAATAATCAGTATCTCCCTGATTCCGGCCAGCATTAAAACGGACAACGGATAATAAATCATCGGTTTATCGTAAACCGGAATAATCTGTTTCGAAATGGATTGCGTAATCGGGTATAGCCGTGTTCCGGCACCACCGGCAAGAATAATTCCTTTCATTGTAAATTTGGTTTAATTCTAAAACGGATGTCAAAATTAATAAAATATTATGTCACCAAAGAAAACCTCTGAAATAAAAACCTTTTTTAACGATCGGGGTACACTTTAAATCAAAATGTTACTGAATTGTCAATCAGACAAAATAAAATACTGAAAACCTTTGATGTAAGTGAATTAAGTTATATTTTTGCGCGCGATTTAAATATTATAATGTCTAATTCATTAATTATCAAAAGAACATTACATGACTGAAAAGAAAAACGAAAAAATTGAACAGGAAGAACGCAAAGTTGACGATTCTACTGTTCAGAAAGTAACCAAGGCCGAGCAAACACCGGAAGAGCCTGAAAAAGAAACAATTGAAAACGAGCTGGAAGCAGCAGAAACAAAGGAAGAAGCTGCTGAAGCTGTTAGAGAAGAAAACGAAGAAGGCAAAACTGAAGAAAAAACTTCAGAAGAAAAAGAAGAGCCCAAAGCTGAAACTACCGAAGAAACTCCTGCTGAAGAAACAACCAAAAAAGAAGAAGTTACAGCCAAAACTATCGACGATGTGGCTGAGATGAAAGAAGAAGTTTCGGAAGAAACTCCGGTTGAAGCCAAAGAAGAAAAAAAATCTGATGATTCAGAAGAATTCGACTGGGCCAGCCTCGAAACCGGAATCGATTCCTATTCGGAAGAAAAAAGAGCAGACCTTGAAAAACTTTACGACGATACGCTTAATACCGTAACCGAAAAAGAAGTTCTCGAAGGCACAGTAATTGCCATGAACAAACGCGAAGTTGTTGTCGATATCGGCTACAAATCAGATGGCATTGTGAGCCTGAACGAATTCAGGTACAATCCTGATTTGAAAGTTGGCGACAAAGTGGATGTTTACATCGAAAGCCTTGAGGACAAAAAAGGCCAGATGATCCTTTCGCACAAAAAAGCACGTGCAACCCGCTCATGGGAACGCGTAAACGAATCGCTCGAAAAAGACGAAATCATCAAAGGTTACATCAAGTGCCGCACAAAAGGTGGTATGATTGTAGATGTATTCGGAATCGAAGCATTCCTGCCCGGCTCACAAATTGATGTGAAACCTATTCGCGACTACGATGTATTTGTTGGTAAAACCATGGAATTCAAAGTGGTTAAAATCAATCATGAGTACCGTAACGTGGTTGTTTCGCACAAAGCACTTATCGAAGCTGAACTCGAACAGCAGAAAAAAGAAATTATTGCCAAACTTGAAAAAGGACAGGTACTTGAAGGAACCGTTAAGAACATTACATCATACGGTGTATTTATGGACCTTGGCGGCGTAGACGGCCTGATTCACATCACCGACCTTTCATGGGGACGCATTTCTCACCCAAGCGAAATTGTGGAACTCGATCAGAAACTGAACGTGGTAATCCTCGATTTCGACGACGACAAAAAACGCATTGCGCTCGGTCTGAAGCAACTTACTCCGCATCCGTGGGATAAGCTGGATGAAGAACTGAAAGTAGGCGATAAAGTAAAAGGAAAAGTTGTTGTACTGGCCGACTACGGTGCATTTGTAGAAATTGCTCCGGGAGTTGAAGGTTTGATTCACGTTTCAGAAATGTCGTGGAGCCAGCACCTGCGCAGCGCACAAGACTTCCTGAAAGTGGGCGACGAAGTGGAAGCTGTTATCCTGACCCTCGACCGCGAGGAACGGAAAATGTCTCTCGGCATGAAGCAGTTGAAAGAAGACCCATGGGGAAAAATTGAAGAAAACTATGGCGTTGGAACAAAACACAAAGCCATTGTTCGCAACTTCACCAACTTTGGAGTGTTTGTTGAAATTACCGAAGGTGTTGACGGCCTGATTCACATTTCAGACCTGAGCTGGACGAAAAAAATCAAGCACCCGTCAGAATTTACTTCAGTAGGCGAAGAAATTGAAGTGGTAGTATTGGACATCGATGCTGAAAACCGCAGGTTAAGCCTCGGCCATAAACAACTGGAAGAAAATCCGTGGGATGTATTCGAAACCATTTTCACCACCGATTCAATTCACGAAGGAACTGTTGTTGACCTGATGGACAAAGGCGCTGTGGTAGCATTGCCATACGGAGTTGAAGGATTTGCCACTCCGCGTCACCTGGTGAAAGAGGACGGGACCCAGGCAAAACAAGACGAAAAACTGGATTTTAAAGTTATCGAGTTCAACAAATCGGCAAAACGAATTATCGTTTCGCATTCAAGAGTATTTGAAGATGTAAAACGCGCTGAAGATTCAGCAAAACGTAAATCGCAGACTCGCACCAGCAAAAAAGCAATGAAGAGCATGAGCGATAACATCGAAAAAACCACTCTTGGAGATATCTCTGATTTGGCTGCTCTGAAATCTCAGATGGAAAAAAACGAGAGTAAAGAGAGCAAAGAAAGCAAAGAGAATAAGGACAAGAACGAACAAAAAGACAAATAAATCCGGTTTTGGTTAATTCAGATTAACCAGAATTTCGTAAATTGTAGCATGACATTCGAAATTCTAAAGAAAGAAGAGTATACTCTTATTAAGGTAAAAACCGACAGACTGGATACCAACAGTGCACCCGATTTAAAATCGGAACTGGTTGTTTTAAACAACAGCGGCGAAACAGATATAGTGCTCGACATGAGCGAATGCAGCTACTGCGATTCCTCAGGATTAAGGGCCATTCTGGTTGGTAACCGTTTGTGCGAAGACGCTATTGGGACATTTATTTTGTCAGGGTTACAACCCGATGTTGAGAACTTAATCAGGATTTCGATGCTTCACACAGTTTTACTGATTACAAAAACTGTTGATGAAGCCGAAGAATTACTGAAGAGAAAAAAGAAGTTGTAAAGCCGGATGCCTTTTGAATTGACCATATTGGGGAGCAGTTCGGCAATACCAACTTCTGAAAGATATCCTACCGCCCAGGTGCTTAATGCATCGGGGCGGTTTTTTTTGATAGATTGCGGTGAAGGGACGCAGATTCAAATCAGGCGGCAAAAAATCGGGTTCAGCAAAATTCAGCACATTTTTATTTCGCACCTCCACGGCGATCATTTTTACGGGCTGATTGGAATGATTTCCACTTTTAATTTGCTCGGCCTGAAAAAAGACATTCACATCTATTCGCCCTCGCAACTCAAAGATATCATTCAGCCGCAACTCGATTTTTTAAAGGCCGGATTACAGTTTAAAATCATCTTTCATCCGCTGAACCTGAAAAAAACGCAACAAATTTATTCCGATGAAAAGATGGAAGTCACTTCATTTCCACTGAAACACAGCATTGGCACATGTGGTTTTCTTTTTAAAGAAGTTCAAAAAGAAGCCAACATTAAAAAGGAGTGCATCGAAAAATACAACATTCCCATTCCGAAAATCAGGGAGATAAAACAGGGAGCCGGTTTTGAAACTTCGGAAGGTGTATTTATTCCCCACGAAAAACTGACCAGTCCTCCCCCGCCACCACGTTCGTATGCATTTTGTTCGGATACCGCTTTCCATCTGCCAATCGCAGAAGTTATTAAAGACGTGGATTTATTGTATCATGAAGCAACTTTCACCGAAGAATTGAAAGAGTGGGCCAAAAACACCCTGCATTCCACAGCCCGCGAAGCCGCCGAAATAGCCAAAATGGCCAATGCCCGCAAACTCATTCTCGGGCATTTTTCAGCCCGCTACAAAACTGTTAACCCTTTTCTGGAAGAAGCCCGCGCGGTATTTCCAAACACCGTGGCAGCGGAAGACGGGAGTAGTTATGAAGTGGAAAACTGATTATTTTCAGAATTCATCCGATTCCTCATCCTCAAAAAAATGCTTGTTGAAATTCACCAGGTAAAGTTTTTCAACCGGCCGGGTAAAAGCTGTGTACAGCCACCGGTAATAATCGTTATCGAGCATATCTTCCACAAGGTAACCGTGATCGATAAAAACCGATTTCCATTGTCCACCCTGTGCTTTATGGCAGGTTAACGCATAGGCATATTTCACCTGCAATGCGTTGAAATACGGATTTTCGCGAATTTTCTTCCAGCGGTTCTTTTTGTTTTTTATGTCCTGGTAATCTTCTGAAACCGTCTCGAAAAGCTGCCGGTTTTGTTCGTACGGAAATGAAGCAGTTTCAATGGAAAGCGTATCGAGAAAAATTTTGCAGTCGAGCTCCACATTTTCATAATCGATAAACCGAAGCGAAACATCTGCAAAGCGAAAACCATATAATTCTTCGTAGCCGTAAATTGTTTGAATCTCGGCAATGTCGCCGTTGGCAATAAAATCGAGTTCGGCATCTTCGTCTATCCAGTGGTAATTGTTTTTTACCACCATCAGCAAATCACCTTTTTCAATTTCATTCTCCTTATACAATATT
>DATFJO010000271.1:0-3153 GCA_035269145.1 Tangfeifania sp.
TGTTCCAGACACTTCTCCATTCAGCTTTGTAACAGCCAGCCGTTACTGGATGAGCGGACTGGTAGCATGTGGATTTGTATTACTGATTTATTTTCCGATCAACTTTGTTTTATTTCGCGTCAGAAAAATTTATTTTCCTCCGGATTGGAGAAAAATCCTACTATTCAGTTTTCCAATCTTAACTATCGGAATATTCATTATTACGATGACCATGAACAAGCCGCTTTTGCCATTTCAACAGGCTGCAAAAATATTAATTGCAACCCTTGCAGGTTTAGCTGTTGTTTTGAAAACCGCTGAATTGGCTAACGAAAAGCTTCTCAAACTTTTTTTATACGGAGCAGAGGGTTTTGCAATGGGAATGTTAATGCTGATCACTACCGGCTGGATATCAAACTCCGTTTACCTTCCGGCCTGGCGAATAAATTTTTTTTTGATTCTGTATGCGGTGTGTTTTACAATTATTGCAGTTACTTCTGTTTTCTATATCTGGAAAAAAATTAAATCAACTCCAACCATTATTATTGTTTTCTCGCTGGCCATTATCTATCCGTTTGGCGCTGTTTTTCATTATCTTGTGGGAACTGACGGCCATTATTACATCAGTAACAGCAACAACTTTTTTATCCAAAATATATGGGCACAGTTACTGATTTGGATTGCAATGGTATTTTTTGTTTCGGCGGTTGCCTGGTTGAGAAATTCAGGAATTAAAAATCCAGAACAATCACTTTAAAATTCGGTTATTAGTAATGCAAATTGAATTTGATATATCATGACCGAAAACAACGGGAAAACAAAAAACGAAAAATACGCCAATGTTATTATTCGTAGCAGAAATGAATCGAAAAAGGTAAAAATAAGTTCAGCGTCTAAACCTGATATTTCCCTCACTGTGATGAGAAAATGGCAATCGTTGCTGGATACAGTTGCCAAAATTGTAAATGTTCCATCGGCCCTTATAATGCGGCTTAATGAGGATTCAATCGAAGTATTTCTAAAAAGCCGGACGGAAGGAAATCCTTATGAAAAAGGCGAAGAAGCAAAACTAATTTACGGACTGTACTGTGAAACGGTAATTGGGACACAGGAGAAATTAATGGTGCCGGATGCCACAAAAAGTGAGGTTTGGAGCAAAAACAACCCGGATGTAGACATCAACATGATATCCTACCTGGGTTTTCCGATCAACTGGCCCGATGGTGAAGTTTTTGGCACAGTTTGCCTGCTCGATAACAAGGAAAACCATTACAATGAAAATTATACAGAACTGCTGCAACAGGTAAAATTTTTTATTGAAACCGACCTTGAACAACTACATACACGTCAGAAACTCGAGGAAAAAAATCAACAACTGGAGCAGTTAAATTACAACAAATCCAGGTTTCTTTCATTGATTTCGCATGATGTAAGGGGTGGAATCGGCACGCTCGACGAATTCCTGAAAATCGTTATCGAAAACTTTCACAATTACAGCTCCGAAAGAATAGAAATGCTCCTGAAAACACTGAGCGAAAAAGCAGCTCATTCTTATCAAATGCTCGATAACCTTTTGACCTGGTCGAAAAACGATTTGGTTGATTTGCAACCCGTCAAAAAACAATTTGATATCATCAATCTGCTCGACAATCTGCTTCACTACTTTCATCATTCCATTTCAATGAAAAAAATTCAGATTGAAAAGAATTACAGCAACGAAGAAGTAATGATCGATGCCGATGAAAACATGATTAAAGTTAGCCTTAGAAATATTCTTTCGAATGCCGTAAAATATACAGAAAAAGGCGGCCGCATAATGCTGACGGTTCACCAAAATAAAAACCGGCAAACAATTGAAATAGAAGACACAGGGATTGGTATGGAAAAAAAGCTGCTTGAAAACCTTTTTAGTTATAATAACCAACACAGTAAAAAGGGAACAGATGGTGAAGACAGCGCCGGAATAGGCTTAATGCTAACCAAAGATTTTTTGGATAAAAACAATGCACGGGCTGAAATTGAGAGCACCCCCGGAAAAGGAACCCGTTTTTCAATTGATTTTGAGTCAAATTAAGAAAAATGAAAGCACCGGAATTAAATACAATTGACGATGTGCTGGATTCGCTGGATAAAATTATTTTCCGGTCGGTGGCAGAAAGCAGTGCCTCCGGATACTTTGCCGCTCTGTACCGACAGGTAACTTTTGAAGTAAAACAAGGCATTCTGAACAATTATTTCGATGACGGCGCCCGGATGGAAATGCTGGACGTGGTTTTTGCCAAACGGTACATCGATGCATGGCATGCATGGCAAAACGGTAAAAACGTAAGCCAGTCGTGGAAAGCAGCCTTCCTGTTTTCTGAAAAACAATCGCCGGTGGTTTTGCAGCACCTGCTGATGGGTATGAATGCCCACATCAACCTCGACTTGGGAATTGCTACCGCTGAAATGTCACGCAACTCCGATATCGAACTCCTGAAAAACGACTTCTTTAAAATTAACCAAATCCTTTCAATGCAGGTAAACCATATTCAAAATAACCTTTCGGCTATCTGGCCGATGCTCAAAAAAATACTCGCCAAAACCGGAAAACTGGATAACCTGCTGGTAGATTTTAGTATGGAACTGGCACGAGACGGCGCATGGGATTTTAGCAGAGAACTTTGGAAAAAACCAGACGAAAAATGGTTAGCATGTATTGAAGAACGCGATTCAAAAATAGCCGAAAAATCAAAGATTGTTACCGCCCCTAAAATCTGGGTAAAAATTTTATTGTGGATAATCAGGCAGGGAGAAAAGGGAACTGTTTCTGAAAAAATCAGCTATTTGCTGAAAGAAAAACCACACACCGTTTAACAAATTTGTATGTCCAACTGAATTTTTGAATATTGAAATAGAAATAATTAAACAACCAACAAAGGATTTCACTTGTTGAATTTTAAGAAATGGCACTGTAGCTGAAAAAAAATCTATCAGCAGGAAGGATTACCCGGAAACATACTTAATTTTATCTTCATGCAGAGCCAATAATCGAAATATGGAACAGAAGATTGAACATCATTACGACCCCGAAAATCAGATTTTTTACAAAAACTATCACGGAGAAATCAGTCTTGAAGATGTAATAAATTCATGGGAAAAATTGATCAGTGAAAAAATAATCCCCGGAAACAC
>DATFJO010000272.1:0-6534 GCA_035269145.1 Tangfeifania sp.
GATGCTGATTTATACAGTGCGCTGGAATCGAAAACTGCCGGAGCCATTCGCGGAAACATTTCCAACGCAGCCAATATTTCGCAGTCGCTATTATATAATGTACACAACAGCGACGAATATCTACTGCAAAAACAGGCCAAGCACCAGATTATGCAGGATCGCTACAATGCAGTAAAAGAAACACTGAAAGACGGAAAATACAAAAAGTACTTTACGGCGCTGCCTTTCAATTCGGGTTATTTCATGTGTGTTCAACTTACTGAAGGACTTACTGGCGAAGAGGTTCGGCAGGTACTTATTAAAAAATACAGCATTGGCACCATCAGCCTGAACAATATTTTACGCCTTGCTTATTCGGCCGTTGCTGCCAAAGATGTAAAAGACATGTTTGAAGGAATTTACAAAGCTTGTGAAGAATGCAGCTAACGTAATTAACTTTCACGAACAAAAACAGGCTGTCACTTTCATAAATGGCAGCCTGTTTTTTATAATGATAAAACATTTTTTTTACCCCATCAGTTTTTCATCCCTGATAATCATCAGGATGGCAGAATGCGGGAGAATGATGTACTTTTCATTATTAAATTCAATTTCGTAGCCGCTTTTATTCAGATAAACGGCCAAATCGCCCATTCGGGCCTGCAACGGCACATATTTCACATTGTCCTGTTTTTGTTTCCAGGCCTCGTCTTCTTCCGAAACCGCAGGAATCGGATAACCCGGTCCCGCTTTTACAATATAGCCACTCAGTATTTCTTCGCTTTCCTGAACCGTTGGCGGCAGGTAAAGCCCGGTTTTTGTCTTGCCCGACAGTGTTTTGGGTTTAATCAGCACCCGGTCGCCCACCATAATAAACTTTTCCAGATCTTTTTCTTCAATTATAAGTGACATATTTTTTTCGGCTTTTAAAGAGTTGCAAAGATAAAAACATTCTCATTTTTATCTGGTAAATCAATTGTGCTCACTATAAATTTTCAATAACAAAATAATAGAACTATTTTTAAGCTTGCATAAACCAATTATACCAGAATAATGAAAACTATTCTCTTTTACATTTTCATCTTTTTTTGCCTGAATGCCTACGCTCAGCAAAACAATATAAAATCGGATTTTGAAATTCAGGGATTGAGTAAATCAAATATTTATGTGCCGGCAAGAGTAATTACACAGGAACCAGGCTTCCACTGGTTCGGATATTACGACAAATTACAATTCGATCCGACCAACCGCTTTGCATTGGGAATGAAAACTGACTTTGAAGGACGGTCGCCAAAACCCGAAGATGAAATTACAATTGGCATGGTTGATCTTCATAACAATGACAAATGGATAGCACTGGGAAAATCGAAAGCATGGGGCTGGCAGCAGGGATGCATGTTGCAATTTGTGCCCGGAAGTGACTCGCTGATAATATGGAACGATCGAATAGATGATAAATTTGTTTCGCACCTGTTTAATATTTATACCAAAAAGGAAAAAATCCTTCCTTTTGCAATTTATGCTCTGAGTCCTGACGGAACACATGCTGTTACCACCGACTTTGAGCGAATTCAGGACACGCGACCAGGATATGGTTATGCCGGAATTCAGGATCCAAACCACAATGAAACGGCTCCTGATGGTGCCGGGATTTACCTGTGCAATTTGAAATCCGGAAAGAAGAAACTGATTATTACTTACCGCCAAATGGTGAAAATGCCCTTGCTTGCCGATGATGCAGCAAACAAAGACCGCTCTGCACAGAAAAACTGGTTCAATCACTTGCTGTTTAATCCGGACGGGAGCCGGTTTATTTTTCTGCATCGCTGGAAAGCAAAAAACAAAAAAGATGTTGGTGGGTTTGCAACGCTTATGTATACTTCTGATTTAAAAGGCAAAGACATTCGGTTAGTGGACCCATCAAATTATACTTCCCACTTTATTTGGAAGGATAAAAAACATATTACGGCCTGGACAAAACAACCTTCCCACGGTTCTGGTTTTTATGTTTTTACTGATGGTGAACCTGAAAAAACCTATGTGCTGAACCAGGAAAAAATGCCTGTGAACGGGCATAATACTTACATTCCGGGCAAACCTAATTGGATTTTAAACGACACTTATCCCGACAAAAACAGATTACAACTTGTTTATTTATACAACACGAGCACCCACGAAAAAATTCCGTTAGGCGATTTTTACCTGCCTCAGGAATATAAAGGAGAATGGCGAGTTGATACACATCCGCGAGCGAGCAGTAATGGAAAAATGGTATGCATCGATTGTCCCCTTGAAAATGGGGGGCGACAAATGATTATTCTGGACATTGCCGGTATAGTAAACTGACAGTTATCAGAGCCGGATATTTTTTGGTTGCGATCTTGCTGTTTTCAGGGAGATACTTTTTCTTCTGCCTTTTTTAAGTTTTGCTTCAGAAAGTATTCGATCATTCTGTGAAGACTTTCCCGGGTAATTTCATTTCCGTTTAGCGAGACGGTTTTTTCAAGATTTTTAGTATCGAATTGCAGGTCGGTATTGGTATAAACACCCGTAAAAGACATGCCCGACGCAATCATTCTTTCCAGTTTGTTCAAATCTTTTTTCTCCAACTCCTGTTCCTGCACCACTTCAACCGGTAACATCGTGTTTACAATTCGGGCAATTTCATTGTTTGAAACAGCGTTTCGCCCAACAAAATTAAAAATAACCGGTATCTCTTTTTTATTTAGCAACTCCATCAAATAATCGACAACATTGTCAATCGGAATGAGATTTTGCGTGGCATCGGGATTAATTTTAACACGAATTTTTTCATTGGGAAAGCGGGCCGAAAACTTTTGCATCTTCTGAATAAAATCAAAAATTCCGTAGTTGGTTTTAGTAACACCCGATTTGTTGTTTCCCACCACCTGCGACAACCTGATAATATGCGCATTGAGCTTTTTACTTTCAATATACTTTTTCACCTGGTTTTCAGCATAGCGTTTCGATTGCTCGTAATAATTCCTGAAGTGCTCAATACCTTCGTTCCTGTAAAAGTCTTCTTTAAACGGTTCTGATGTTTTGCCGCAGGAATACGCCGTACTTATATAAAAAAATCGGGAAGAGGTAGTGGCGTTGTTTTTAAAAACCTTGAGGGAATTTTCGGTTCCGTCTACATTTGTTTTAAAAATTTCCTCCTTATCCCGGCTTTTAAACTTTAAACTCGCGGCAAAATGAAAGAAATCTGCATCATCTCTGAAAATCTCAGCCAATTGTTGCGAATTAAGCGAAAAGTTCTTTTTCAGTAAAGAATAATTATAAACTTCCAGATTTTTAAAGTCAACCTGAGCATTTATATCAGTCAACGTTTTTTTCATGCGTTGCTCAGATGTAGTGTTGGATGTTTCGCGCACCAAAGCAACAACTTTGTATCCGTTAACGAGCAATTCATTTATAAAATGAGAAGCTACATATCCGTTTGCGCCGTTTACAATTACTCTTTGCATGAGGCTTTCGTTTAAGTGATTTAATCATTAAAGCAATATTCTATCTGAAAAGTTCATTAATAAAATCAACATCAAAAGAACACCTGCAGGTATTATTATGTCTGTCCTCATCGCATGTTTCCATATTTCCGAACTAAAAAAAGACATTCATCCTAAAAAAACAGGTAATCAAAAAAGAATTTCTTCACCGAATTTGCTGTTTCTCCAAGCGTTTTTTCAATTTCATAAAAAAAAGATCAAAAAAAATCATTTTTTTTAATATAGTAATATACTGAAAAACAATTGTTTATGAAATTCACATGAAAAATGTCATAAAAATAAAAGTACTATGTATTGCATGGTATTAGTTTTTGTTCGTATATTTGCATAACAAGTAACAAGGTAAAAAAAAGTACAATCTTAAAAAAAGTTCTATAAAAGTGTAACGAAATAAAAAACGCAACGTCTTAAGGTTGTAAAACGAGTTAAAACAGAAAAAATAAATAACAAAAACAAAGAGGAGACAAAGTCATGAAAACAACAAACAATGTTCAGAAAGCAAACTTGAAATCAGCAGCAACAGTAGTAGTTCTCACAGTAGTAATGGTTCTTTCCAATGCAGTTTCAGCAACCGGTTACAATTTAAGCGCAATGAATGCCTATTTAGCCGAAGAAACCGAAGAAGCACTTGAAATGGAAGCATGGATGACCAACGAAAGTAATTTTTATGCAAGTGTAGCACTCGAAGCCGAAACAGAAAACAGCATGGAACTTGAAAGCTGGATGACCAATGCCAACAATTTTTTCAGCACTGTTAATCTTGAAGCAGAAA
Source organism: Tangfeifania sp. (assembly GCA_035269145.1). Lineage (GTDB taxonomy): Bacteria > Bacteroidota > Bacteroidia > Bacteroidales > Prolixibacteraceae > Tangfeifania. The sequence continues at coordinate 4,279 of DATFJO010000272.1, forward strand.
CAGAAGAAGCACTTGAAGTTGAAAACTGGATGACCAACGAAAGCAATTTTTACAACACCGTTTCACTGGAAACCGAAACCGAAGAAACACTTGAAGTTGAAGAGTGGATGAAAAACGACAGCGTGTTCAACAAAGCAAAAAATGAAAACGAAAAACAGGAAACCGTAAAAAAAGAGAAAAAAGAGAAAAAAAGTTTCGGCACCGGTTACACAGAAACAAATTTTGGAAGAAGAACATTCATCATGTACGAAGAACCGGAAGACAAATTAAAACTGGAAACCTGGATGGTAGATTACAAATACTGGAACGGAAAATAGAAAACAGAACAAAGAAAGCCACGAAAAGAAAACAATGAAAACAATTTGAAGCCGGTCAACGCCGGCTTTTTTCATGTTACCGGGTAATCGTTGTGGATATCAGTAAGTACTTCAAAACCGGTTTCGGTTACCAATATGGTATGTTCAAACTGGGCCGAAAGTTTGTTGTCGATGGTGCGGGCAGTCCAGCCATCTTCTTTGTCGATTGAAGTAGTTGCCCGTCCCTGGTTAATCATCGGCTCGATGGTGAAAATCATTCCGGGCTTCATTTTGGCGCCTTTGTTTCGGCGCGATGTGTGGTCAACCTGCGGCTCTTCATGAAATTTCAATCCTACACCATGACCGCAAAATTCCCACACCACGCTAAATCCTTTTGCTTTGGCGTAGCGGCTGATTACAAAACCGATGTTGCCAAACTGGTTGCCGGGTTTCACCTGCTGAATTCCCAGGTCGAGACAATGTTTGGTAACCTCTATCAGTTTTTCGGCCTGCGGCGAAATTTCACCCACTGTAAACATCCTTGAGGTATCGCCGTAGTAACCATCCAGAATGGTTGTGATATCAATATTTAAAATATCGCCTTCTTTCAATATCGTATTTTCAGAAGGAATGCCGTGGCAAACAATTTCGTTGGGCGAAATACAACTGGATTTAGGAAATCCGTTGTAACCTTTTGTGGCGGGCACTGCATTGTGCTCCACAATAAATTCTTCAATTTTTTTGTCGATAAATCCGGTTTGAACTCCCGGCTTTACAAATTGTGCTGCATAATCGAGCGTTTCGGCCGCCAGCCGGCTGCTCCTGCGAATTCCCTCAATCTGTTCGGGGGTTTTTATGATGATGCCACCCATAAGCTATTTTTAAATTTTGTGCAAAATTGGTTAAATCCAATTGTATTTCAAAACCGAACAATAAATTTGCAGAAAAGTTTTGGGGAAGAGGGAAGTTGGAAGTCAGAAGACGGAAGTCGGAAGTTTGGAACGATACCTAAAATAAAAATAACATTATCAAGTGCATCTGTCATTTCGAATGCTCACCCAAATTTATTGGGTATAATGAGACGATGACTAACGTTGTTCACTGCTGTCATTTCGAGGGAAGCGAAGCGACGAGGAATCTCTGCAAAATATGTACAGATTTCTCACCCGGAATACCGGAATTCGAAATGACAATTATATTAACATGGCAATAAGAAACGAGAAACCAGCAACAAGTAAAATGAAACACAAACAGCACCTTTCTACCAAATCCTATTTTATCAACCGTTTTGGGAAACTATCCACTTCCTTCATGTTTTACCAGATGCAGGAAATTGCCTGGGAACACGCCAACCTTTTGGGATTTGGCTACAACCAGCTCAAAGAGAAGAACCAGTTTTGGGTGCTCTCTCGATTGCATGTAAAAATTGATCGGCGCCCTGAATGGACCGAAGATTTTACGCTGGAAACATGGTCGCGCGGAACCGATGGATTTTTTGGTTACCGCGATTACAATTTCGCCGATGAAAAAGGGAACAGCATTATTCAGGCCACCAGCAGCTGGCTGGTTTTGGATACTGCCTCCAAACGAATTGTGCGGCTCACCGATTTTGAAGAATTCCCGGAATACAACGAAAGTGTGTTTGGTACCAACGCGCCGAAAGTAAAATCGCCAAAATCGGATGAAACGCTCGATTTTACACCGGTGCGTTTTAACGAAATCGACATCAACCAGCATTTTAATACCGGGCGGTACCTGGAACGGATCATCGACAACTATTCATTCAGCTTTCATGAAAAAAATGAACTTGTTGAATTTGAAGTCAACTTTTTAAAAGAAGGAATGCCCACTGACCGGCTGGCCGTTAAAAAGCAGGAATCCGATGCATTCGGTCACCTTTGCAGCGTAGTTCGTGAAAGTGACGGAGTGGAACTGATTCGTGCAAAACTGGTTTGGAGCA
>DATFJO010000273.1:0-8072 GCA_035269145.1 Tangfeifania sp.
AGCCAATTCAGCAAACGATAAACTGCATAATTATTCGAAGGCGCTTGCCATTTACACGAAACATTTTGGATACGAAGCACTGCCGCTGCTGCTCGATGCGATGGATAACAGCAACAAACCGTTTCGCTATTCAGCTTTGAACCTGGCAGAAAATTTAGGTGGAGTTGCAGCCACGCGACAGTGGATGGAGAAGGCAAAAACCGTGAATGATGCGGTAAAAGCAGAAATCATAAGTATGCTGAGTAGGCGGGGAGACATGTTGGCAGTAGATTTTGTAAAAAGCAATCTCGATGCTTCAGTTCCGGTGGTTAGAGAAGAAGCCATCACAGCGCTCGTAAAATTGCAGGGGAAAGAAGCCGCTCCCGAATTAATTGCTCACCTTTCAGAAGGCAGTGATTTGACGGCTACAAAAATTGCATTGCTTCAGCTGCTCGATAAAGAACACCTGACGCCGGTTGCTGCACAACTCGAAGAAACCAGCGGTAAAGTGAAAGCTGCATTTGTTGAAATCATCGGCGCTAAGTCCGGCAGTCAGTATTTCGATGAAATTTATGCACTGACCGATTCAAAAAACGATGAGGTGAGAAAAGCCGCATTTGTTGCACTCAAGAATGTTTCTGCTTACGATAACATCCGTGAACTGATAGATAAATTGCTTGCTGTTCAGGATGAAGAAGAAATTGAACCGGTTCAGGCGGCAATTGTAGCGGCCATAAAAGATGTCGACATCGAAAGCACAGAAAATGGTCAGTTGTTGCAGGCGCTCAACCGCACCGGCAAGAAAGAGCGCATCATTGCCATCCTTCCTGAAGTTGGCGGAGATGTGGCGCTGGAAACCGTGGTCGGTTATTTTGAAAAATCATCAGGAACATTGAAAGATGCTGCTTTTGAAGCACTCACTAACTGGAAAGATTATTCGGCTGCAGCCTCGCTTTACGAAATCTGTCAGACTGCTTCCGGCGATTACCGCGAGCAGGCGTTTGCCAATTTCATCCGGCAGGTGCGCAGCACTCCGCTGCCCGATGCACAGAAATTGCTGCAATACCGAAAAATCATGCCGTATGCAGAGATAGTCAATGAAAAAAGAAGCGTCATTCAATCAGTGGGCAACCTGAAAACGTTCCTTTCAATGGTTTATCTTGAGGATTTTCTGGATGATAGCGAACTGCAACAAACAGCCGCACGTTCTATTATGCGGATTGCTTTGCCTGACAATAACGGGCAGAATGGTTTTTCGGACGAAAAAGTACGCGAATTGTTGAATCGGGTAGCGTCAGTTTTGGAAGGTGAAGAAAGCGAATACGACATCATCCGCATAAATAATTACCTGGCAGAAATGCCCGGTGAAAAAGGTTTTGTTTCCATGTTTAACGGTAAAAACCTGGACGGCTGGAAAGGACTGGTTGGTAATCCAATTTCGCGCGCTAAAATGAGCGAAGAAGAGTTGAAGCGTAAGCAGAAAGAATCCAATAAAAATTTGCATGAATTCTGGTCTGTAAAAGACAATACCATTGTTTTTAGCGGAAAAGGAGCAAACCTTGTTTCAGTAAAAGATTATGGCGATTTTGAAATGATTGTCGATTGGCGCATCACCAAAGACGGCGACAGTGGCATCTACCTGCGCGGTACTCCGCAGGTGCAAATCTGGGATACTTCGCGTGTTGAAGTTGGCGCTCAGGTTGGCTCGGGTAGTTTGTACAACAATCAGAAATATGAAAGCAAGCCGCTGAAAGTAGCTGACAACCCGGTGGGCGAATGGAATACTTTCCACATTACCATGATTGGCGAAAATGTGACAGTTTTGCTCAATGGCGAGCTGGTAGTGGATAATGTGCCACTTGAAAACTACTGGGATCGCAGTCAGCCAATTTTCCCCATAGGTCCGATTGAATTACAGGCCCACGGAACAAACCTGGCTTTCCGCGATATTTATGTGAAAGAGATCAAGACCGATGAAATTGGTTTGACTGAAGAAGAAAAAGCCGAAGGGTTTGTATCGTTGTTTAATGGCCGAAATCTGGACGGCTGGCAGGGAAACAAAACCGATTATTATGCCGAAAACGGCGAATTGGTGGTGAATCCCAAACGGGGTGGTCACGGAAATTTATACACCGGCAAAGAATACAGCGATTTTATTTTCCGTTTTGAATTTCAACTGACACCCGGTGCCAACAACGGACTTGGAGTCAGGGCACCGCTTGAAGGCGATGCTGCTTATGCAGGAATGGAACTGCAGATTCTCGACAACACCGCACCAATTTACGCCAACCTGCACGAATACCAATACCACGGCTCGGTTTATGGTGTAATTCCTGCCAAACGTGGATTTCAGAATCCGGTGGGCGACTGGAATTACCAGGAAGTGATGCTGAAGGGTAATAACATTAAAATCACTCTCAACGGTGAAGTGATTCTGGAAGGTAACCTTGAAGAAGCCAGCAAAAACGGCACACTCGATGGAAAACCTCACCCCGGCCTCGATCGTGAAAAAGGCTACATTGGTTTCCTGGGTCATGGTTCACCACTTAAATTCAGAAATATTCGGATAAAAGATTTAGCTGAATAGTTTTCAAATGTATTGTAACAACAGAGTAGGATTCCAGGAATGGAGTCCTGCTTTTTTTACGCAAAAGTTAAAAAATACTGCAACCCACATTCTAAAAAGACTGTCATTTCGAAGGAGGAACGACTGAGAAACCTGTTCCATTTATAAGAGATTTCTCCTCATTCTTCGTCGAAATGACAACAAAAAAAGTAAATCTGTCATTGGTAGTGAAGCGAGGAATCTGTTGCGTTTTAGTGTGATACCCCTGAATAAAATCGATTCAAGCTATTCCAAATCAAAATTTGAAAGAATGATAGAGGTAATTCTACTGTTGAAATCCACCATTAATTCTTTATTTTGTTGTGAAGCCAGAACGCCGGCACGCTTGATTCCTCCGTGATATGTTTTATTAAAAAATCCCAGGCCGGCAAGGTAGCCGGTGATGTAAAATCCGTTGTAAATTTCGAAACCTGCAAATGTTAAAATCGAAGCATTAATCAAAAAATTGACAATTCCCTCGCCGGTTTTCCCGGCATACATTTGTCCCACTCCCGGGAAAAAACGCGACAGATTTTCCGCTTTTTTAATTGACTTGATGTGGGGGCGGTTTTCTTCATCGTATAAATTAATAATTGTTTGTTCCAGTTCCGTTTTCTCTTCGGGTGAAAAGTCTTGTATTCGAACAAAAAGTAAAAAACTGTTTCTGGCTTCCTGCCATTGCAAAGTTTGGTTAAGGCTCAAAATTTTAATGGGTAGAAACGATTCAAAAGCTGCACTGTCTGCACTTCGATGAATGAATTCATCAATCTTCCACAACGCGCGAGCGGACTGGCCGTTCAGATAAAAACAAAGCGACTGCTCATAACTCACCAATTTGTACAATGAATCTTCGGGGTTTGAAAAATATATGGGCTGAAGTTCATCGAGCGCTTTTTCAAAATCGTTCATTTTCTTGTAACAAAGCGCTTTTTTGTATTTATAGAAATTGATCTCAGCAAGGTTTTCCGACTGAAAAATCAGTCGTTCGTATTCTATCGAAGCTTCGAAATATTTTCCCGAGGCATACAAACTGTCACTTTTTGAAAGCGAAGCACTGCTATTCAAAAAAGTTCCGCAAAGGAACATGAAGCTGAAAAAGAATTTGATTGTGCACCGCATTTTTATATTCGTTTTCAATAATTTTAACTGAAATAACTGAACCGTAAATATTTGAAACATAGCTAAAAGCAAAAATACTTCCAAAGATGATTGTTTTTGCATGGTCAATCCCAAGTTTGTTATAGTTTTCCCAGGCGATAAAACCGAATCCAACTGTTCCGATAAACGAGGCGATACCTGCACCGGTTTTACCGGCATAAATTTTACCCGAACCAGGAATGATTCCCGACATGATTCCTGCCAATGCAGGCGATTTTGGCCGGTGCGATTCGTGCTCATCATAAATTTTTTCCAGGGCCAATACTTGCTGACTCAGCACCGCATTTTCACGATTCACCAGTTCGAGTTGGTTTTTGCCCTGCTGCCAGTTTCCACGGAGCATTTCCATTCCGCTCAACTCAAAATTCAGCAACGATAAATGCGGCTCTTTCTGAATATTCATATTCCCGAAAATCTCGTGTGCAGTTGAATAATTTTCAAGAAAAAGTTGATTGTAACCGGCAAAAAAATGCGATTTATAGTAAAAGGGAGATTGCCTTTGTACCTTAAGAAATGAGCCGGTTGATTGCTCCAGGTTTTTCATTGAATAGTGTGCCCAACCGTGGTAATAATTCAACGAATCCTGTTGATTGAGTTGGTAATTAAAGGTGTTGTTGTCAATCAGAAAAACGGCCTCTATGTAATATCCTTTATTAACCAGGTGCCGGATAAACGGGAGTTCATTTTGAACCTGCCCGGCAGCGGTTTGAAAAATGAAAATGAATATTAGAAATCCAAAATATCTCATTTATACAATATTACAGGATCATGAAATCGGTGCATTTCAGTATCGATTTCTGCCGGATTAAGATCAGTGGCTGCTATTCGGTTACAGCGGTTCAAACGGTCAAGCGACAGGAAAGTTCCTTTTATCAGCCCGAACTCCTGAACCGCTTTTTTGCCAAAATCGGAACAACTTGGGTGATAAAGGCAGCTTGCTGAAAGATGCTGCGAAAAATGATTCTGATAAACATACAACGAACCGCCAAAAAGCAAACTCACCGGGTTGCTGTTCAAAAATGTTTTTGGCTGATGTTTATAAATGTATGCTCTTTTTTCTATGGCTGGAATCTGCTCTTTTGCGATTGAATCGGCAAGCAGTAAATCGCTTTTGAGATCAATTTCCTGTCCGAAGCTCAATGCCGGCATGAAAAGAATGAAAAATAACAGAACACCGGAACTATTTATTTTTTTCGGTGGAAACAGGTTTTGCATTTTCCGGAATTTTGAAATTGAAGTACGAATTATCGGCAACAGGGGAAACATTTACATCTGAAAAAACAGTTCGGCTAATAATCGAATCGCCGGCGGGGTTATAGCTTATTTCAATAATTTTCTCAGGAAGTCTGAATTGCACAAAATCTTTATAGTTGGTGTAATATATCTTTTTTAATACTTCTTCATTGTTTTGCTGGTATTCTGAATAAACCGGCATTCCGTTCTCGAAAACCATTTTAACATTGGTTAGTCTATTATTCAGGTACGAAGGTGGCCTCCAGTTGGTAATGTAATACTGATCCTCAAAATTGCTTGATTCCAAATTAAATCCTTCATCGGCAAGCCCGAGGTGATCGGTTAAATTATTTGCAAAGTAATAAATCAAACTTCTTTTGGATGAAAGCTCTGAAATCTGTTTGTAGTCCACTTCATTTTTCCCGGGATAATAGGTTTTAATTTCTCCCAGGGAATTAGTGATCATTACAAAATCAGGAGAAGAGTGATAGTATTTTGTTAATGTTTGTTTGTTCTTGTCAAAAAACAAGTCAATCTCAGTAGTGAGCTTATTTTTATTTGTAAGAACTTCTGTCTTTTGTTTTATCGAAATAAAACTGTCCGGTTGCGCATACGATGCGGAACATAAAATCAAAATTGGAAGTAGCCAGAGGATTTGTTTATTTATTAATTTCATAAAACAAGTAAAAAGGTGTCTGTTTAAAAAAGCAGACACCCTTGTTTATCGATGTAACAAATCATTACCACATGAAAAATTTGGGATTATCGACATACGGGCTGATGTTGTCATTATCAACAATCAAAACAACAAAATCAACCAACGGAACAATGCCAAAGATTCCTCCACAAGTTAAGGGATAGGCAAGTCCTGTCAATGTATTTGTTCCGAGGTAAAAACGATGAATTCCTGCCCATCCGAGGAAAATATCAAGCACAATAGCAACTACAGCATCTTTTTCCTGCTGTGAAGCCATAAGCGGGGAAGGAACAGCAGAAGAGACATCACCGAAATTATTACCAGTTATCGAAATCATGTTTACTTCGGTTGCAGTTGTAAACATCTGATCGATCGCTTCTTCGTCAATCGAATACTTCGCAGCATTTGCCTGGTTGAAAGAGAAAACGGCTGCAATTAAAAGAATTAAGGTAAAAACTTTTTTCATTATAATAATTTTTAGCTTTTTAAGTACACTAATATAGGGATTTTGTTTCATGCATCAACCAAACATCATAATTTTTATTTTTCTTTTAATGATTTGGTATACCGATTTAACAACCAAATGTCGCATTCTTTCTCTTTGTTCAGAATACTCCGTTGTTCTAGCATCGGCATTAACCATTGTAAACTTTGAAATTGTCTGCAGCATTTCAAATTACAATGGGTATTACTGGCTTCCGGTAGAATGAATTCGTACAAATATAAAAACCGCTCCCGGAAAACGGAAACGGTTTTAATATCTATTGAATATTTATCTTATTGACAGTTTACTGCGTTCAAATCTTCGAAAGCTTTTTGCAGGCGGGCAATCATTGCTTCTTCACCCTTCCGCAGCCATGCGCGTGGGTCGTAAACCTTTTTGTTAGGTTTGTCTTCGCCTTCAGGATTACCAATCTGGGTTTGCAGGTAATCGTGTTTTTCAGCTTCGTAAGCGCGGACTCCATCCCAGAATGCCCACTGTGTATCGGTATCGATGTTCATTTTAATAACACCGTAATCGATAGCTTCACGAATTTCTTCGTGGGTTGATCCTGAACCTCCGTGGAATACAAAATCCACCGGGAAGTCGTCGCTCAATCCGTGTTTTTCTTTGATATATTTCTGAGAATTTTTCAGAATAACCGGCTGCAGTTTTACATTCCCAGGTTTGTAAACACCATGTACATTACCGAACGACGCTGCAACGGTAAAGTTGGGGCTCACTTTTTTGAGTTCTTCGTAAGCATAATTTACTTCTTCAGGCTGCGTATATAACTTTGAACTGTCAACCTCGGTATTGTCAACTCCATCCTCTTCGCCACCGGTAATTCCCAGCTCTATTTCGAGGGTCATACCCATTTTGCTCATTCTTTCGAGGTAGTTTTTGCAGATTTCGATGTTTTCTTCCAGCGACTCTTCCGAAAGGTCGAGCATGTGTGAGCTGAACAATGGTTTTCCGGTTTCTTCAAAATGTTTTTCACCGGCATCGAGCAGACCGTCAATCCAGGGCAGCAATTTTTTAGCAGCGTGGTCGGTGTGAAGAATCACACGTACACCATAAGCTTCTGCAAGTGTGTGGATGTGTTTTGCTCCGGCAATTCCACCTAAAATGGCAGCCTGCAAACCTTCCATTTTCAAACCTTTACCAGCGTTAAATGCGGCGCCTCCGTTTGAAAACTGGATGATAATTGGTGCGTTTGCTGCTTTGGCAGCTTCCATGGCGGCATTGATTGATGACGAACCAATAACGTTTACTGCCGGTAGTGCGAACTTATTTTCCTGGGCCACTCTGAAAATGTATTGCAAGTCGGTACCTGTTACAACACCCGGCTTAACAACATCAGCTATTCTTTCCATAATTTTTACTTTTAATTTATTGATTTATATCGTAATTACACCTTTTCGCTCAAATTTACGATTTCGGCTGCGGCACAACAAAAATCCGGTGTTAAGTAAGATTAAATTCTTTTTTATTTAATATTTAGGTTGGAACTTTCCGAATGAAAAGAACATAAGAATGGTAATCTCGTGAACAAAAAAACACCCGGCCGAAACCGGGTGCTGTCCACTACATTTTCTCCCAAATCAATAAAAAACTAATCTGTTTTATGCGGCACTACCTTCCATAAACATTTTTACGTCTGCTTCGGGTTCTGTAATTCCTGCAATTCCGAATTGCTCAACGAGCACGTTGGCAACGTTTGGTGAAAGAAATGCGGGTAGCGTTGGCCCAAGGTGAATGTTTTTTACGCCGAGGTAAAGCAACGCCAGTAATACAATCACCGCTTTTTGCTCGTACCAGGCAATGTTGTATTCAATTGGCAGTTCGTTTATGTCATTCAGTTCGAACACTTCCTTCAGTTTCAAAGCAATTACGGCCAGTGAGTAAGAATCGTTGCA
>DATFJO010000274.1:0-5521 GCA_035269145.1 Tangfeifania sp.
GGCTATTCGTACCGTTCAACATTAATTCGTTATATGACCGCCAAAGGCCTGCGAAAAGACAGTACCGGTGTTAGTCAGCTTACTCAAAAAGATATTGACGCCATTGAAAGAGGAATTGCCAATCCTGTTTATGTCGAGCGCGGATTTTCTTTGTATCCGCGTGTTTATGAAACAATTTGGGAGCTTGACCGGTATTTGAATTCAGGAAATCCGAACGACCAGTCTTTATCGCAACGAATAGAATTTGTAAAAGCATCTGTTTATTTAATCGGGGAAAACTTTTGGTTCGGGATAGGAACCGGCAACTGGAAGATTAAATATGCCGAAGCTTACGATGAAATAAATTCAAAACTGAAACCTGAAAACCAGGGGCCGTCACATAACCAATACCTGAATTACATGGTGAAATTCGGAATTGTTGGGTTCATCTATATTTTTGCCGTGCTGCTGATTCCGGTTTTTAGGGAAGGGCACCGGAAAAATTTAATTTTCTGGCTGTTCCTGGTTTCCATTTTCATTGCAAATTTGGGCGATGCCAACTTTGAAACCCACATGGGATTGTCTTTTTTTTGTTTTTTTTACTGCTTGTTTTTGTGGCATTCACCAAACAAACTCAAATCTTTTCATCTTTAATTAAACCGTTTTTACACCAGTTCGATTTGTTTTCGATGCATTCCAAAAGTAATTTTTCATTTTTGTCAATCCGCTGGCGCGATAAGTGCGGATGCCACAAATGATAAGTAATTCCGGCAAATTTTAACTTTTTTAATTTTATGTCATTAAACCAGAGACGGGCAACAAGCTCTGTGTCTTCTTTTCCCCAACCTTCAAAATCTTCGTTCCAACCATTAACAGCAACAATTTCTTTTTTCAGGGCACAAAGCAAACCTCCCCTCAATTTTTCAGAAAAATGAACAGTCGGCATCATTTTAGCTGCAAATGAAAATCTCAGTGAATTCAGTCTGTTTCTTTCTGTTTTTGACGAAAAGAAAGAAATATTTTCAGGTTTTCGATTATTTAGCATTTTAGCAGTAGCCTCTTTTTTTAGAAAAACCCGCGAGCCAATAAGTGCAATTCCTGGTTCAATATTTCTTTTTAAATCCTGAAAAAAACGGGGATGAAAAAATAAATCGCCATCCGAAAAAAAGAGACAGTCGCCTGTGCTTTTTTTAATTGCCTTGTTTCTGATTTTTGCCGCCCGGAATCCCTTATCCTTGTGCCAAACGTGTTTTAATTTGCAGGGAAATGATTTTTGGTACTTTATAATAACTTCAGATGTTTCTTCATCAGAACCATCATCGGCAATAATTACCTCATGAAGGATTTCAGTTTGCCTCAAAATGCTGTTGAGAATCACTTCCAATGCATCGGGCCGGTTGTATGTTACGATAATGAGCGAAATTTTCATTTTTCCCGGAATAAATGCGTAAAAATAATAAGATTTAGCCATTGGATGCTATTCAACCTGAACGCAAACAGTTTTGAACCGGACTGAAAGTAATTGTTTCTGAACACAAGTAAAGAAAATACTGCGAACTTTTTTCACAGTGCAATGTTTTGGTAGAAACAATAAAAAAAGACAAAAAGGTATGGAAAGAAGAAGTTTTATTGCTGCAATTGGTACCGCTGCTGTTGCAGCACCTTTTGTGGGTGTGTTAAACTCCTGTGCTTCGGAAACCAAAGAATTTGGCGGCCACAAGTTCCCAGAATTAGGTTACGATTTTGATGCATTGGAACCTTATATTGATGCGCAAACAATGGAATTGCACTACACAAAGCACCACCGGGGATATTTTGATAAATTTATGAATGCAGCCGAAGGCACTGAAATGCTTGAAATCCCGATGGAAAAAATATTTGAAACTGTTAGCCGGCAAACAGCGGCTGTCCGCAATAATGGAGGTGGATTTTACAACCACGCTCTTTTTTGGGAAGTTATGACTCCCTCGCCGGTGGAAGTTCCGAACGATTTGAGGCAGGTAATTGAAGCTGATTTCGGTTCGTTCGGGTCATTTAAAGAGCAATTTGGCACGGCAGCAAAAACACGTTTCGGGAGTGGTTGGGCCTGGCTGGCTGTTGGCCACGACGGCAAATTATTCATTACTTCTACCGCCAATCAGGACAATCCGCTGATGGACGTTGCCGATGAAAAAGGTACACCCATTTTAGGAATTGATGTTTGGGAACACGCCTATTACCTGAACTACCAAAACAAAAGGGCTGAATATGTAGATAATTTTTGGAACCTTGTGAACTGGGAAGCGGTAAAAAGCAAGTTCGATAAGGCTAAAGCCTGAAAAATAAGTTGGATCATAACCGGTGGCTTCTTATTTTTGAAATTTTAAATTCAACTGAATGAGCCATCGTTTTGTTTTTATCGGTGCCGGAAACCTGGCAACACATCTTTCAATAAGATTAAAACAACAGGGATTTGAAATTTTACAGGTATACAGCCGTACGGAAAATTCGGCAAAATTACTGGCCGAAAAGCTTGATGCTGATTTTACAAATTCTCCTGGGAATATTTTGAAAAATGCTGATGTTTATGTTGTGGCCTTAAAAGATTCGGTGTACAACGAAGTGCTGTCTCAAATTGATTTTGGCAACAAATTAGTGGTTCACTGTTCCGGCAGCATGACCATGTCGGTACTCAAAAACTTTGCTGAAAATACAGGTGTTATCTATCCGCTGCAAACTTTTTCGAAAAAGCGGGAAATAAATTTTGCGGAAATACCGGTTTTTGTCGAAGCGAATTCAAAAAAGAATGAAGAAAAACTGATTGAAATTGCCCGGAAAATTTCGGATTCAGTTTCTGTAATGGATTCCGAAAAACGTCTGTTCCTGCACATCGCAGCCGTTTTTGCCTGCAATTTTGTGAATCATTTTTATGTTCGGGCTTCTGAAGTTTTAGCAAAAAAAAATATTCCTTTTGAAGTATTGAAGCCACTAATTCTGGAAACTGCGCAAAAAGTTCAGGAGTCGAATCCGGAAACTGCACAAACCGGGCCGGCTGTGCGTTTCGACGAAAATGTGATCAACAAACATTTAAAGACACTGGATTATGATTTGAATGCACGCGAATTGTACAATTCAATTTCAAAAAGTATTTTTGAATTTCACAAAAAAAGCAATGAATGACGTTTTTTAAAGAAGATTTGAAAAAAGTAAAGGCATTTGTTTTCGATGTTGACGGTGTGCTGTCGAAAGATACATCACCGCTCAATGAAGACGGAGACCCGGTGCGCACTGCCAATGTAAAAGACGGTTTTGCCATCCGGAATGCCATCCTTTTTGGATACCCGGTTGCCGTAATAACAGGCGGTTACATCGAGCGTGTTCCGAAACGGTACGAACGACTGGGAGTTAAATATTTTTATAACAATGCACGGGATAAAGTGAAGTGCCTCGAAGATTTTTTGGGCAAAACCGGAATTGATGTTGAAAATGTACTCTTTATGGGCGACGATTTGGTGGACTATTCCGTTATGAAGAAAGTTGGGATTCCTGTTTGTCCGATGGATGCTGTGGCGGATATAAAAGCGATTTCGAAATATGTGTCGCATAAAAATGGTGGCGAAGGTTGTGTGCGCGATATTATCGAACAAACGCTACGGGCACAAAATAAATGGTTCACTGATGAAATGCTTTGCAATAAAGCTTTTTAAATGAAATGGTTTCCTGAATATAATTATATCCTGGCGTCGAAATCGCCGAGACGGCAGCAATTGTTAAAAATGCTGGGACTTGATTTTAGCGTTGTTAGCAAAGAGGTGGAAGAAAGCTTTCCTGAAAATTTACCGAAAGAAGAAATTCCTGTTTACCTGTCCCGCCTGAAAGCCAGGCCTTTTCTGAATGAACTTCAGCCCGGTGATTTGCTGATTACGGCCGATACCATTGTTTGGTTAAACGGCCGTGTGATGGGAAAACCTGCAACTGCAGATGAAGCCGGGAAAATGCTTGCCGATTTGAGCGGCAACGAGCACCAGGTAATTTCGGGAGTCCGGCTAACTTCTTCCGAAAAATATTCCGAATTTTTTGCTACATCGAATGTGCAGTTTAAAACATTAACCGGTTCCGAAATTGAGCATTACATTTCAGCATATAAACCTTTTGACAAAGCCGGTGCTTATGGAATCCAGGAATGGATTGGGCTTATCGGGATTACACACATCGAGGGCTCTTTTTACAATGTAATGGGATTGCCGGTGCAAAAACTGTACGAAGAAATCATGCATTTTTAGTACATTTCAAAAAGGTTTCATTTTCCTATATGTTTAATAACAAGCTTTTAATATTTCTTTTGTTTAATCCTTTTAACAGATAATTCGTAAAGTGGATAAAAGACAAAACTAAAAATCCATAATTATGAAATATTCAGTTAAGGTATTATTGCTTGCGATTTTTTCCCTCTTTCTGTTGGCCGGATGCACAAAGGATGAACCCGTAAAAGTTGGCCTGCTGCTGCATGCTCTCGATAAAGAGCGATGGGAGAATGACCGCGACTTTTTTGTTGAAAAAGTAAACGAACTTGGCGGCGAGGTTGAGGTACGGGTGGCTGACAATCTTTCTGAAACACAACTTGAACAAGCCAATGAACTGCTCTCAGATGGCGTAGATGTTTTGGTAGTTGTGCCGGTTGATCAGTTTGCTGCCGCACAGATTGTAGTAAATGCCCATGAAAAGGAGGTGAGTGTTATCTCTTACGACCGGCTCATCAAAAATTGCAATCTCGATTATTATGTATCAACCGACAATGTTGAGATTGGAAGACTTCAGGCTGAGTACCTGACAACCATTCGTCCCAACGGAAATTATGCACTCATTGGAGGCGCTATAAGTGATAACAACAGCCAGTTTTTATACCTGGGGCAAATGAATGTGCTGCAGCCTTTGGTTGAAAAAGGGGATATCAGTATTGTTTATAACTCGTTTACCGACCACTGGGGAGAGGATGAAGGATACGAACATACCAAAAATTTGCTGGAAGATTCGGAAGAAGTCGATGCTATAATTGCGGCTAACGATGCCATTGCACTTGGTGTTACAAAAGCTTTGAAGGAAGCCGGAAAAGAAGGCGAAGTTTTGGTTGCAGGAATGGATGCCGATTTGAACAATCTGCACGAGATTGTGGCAGGCAATCAAACCTGCACTATTTATAAACCTTATGAAAAACTGGCTTCAACGGCTGCGGAACTTGCCATGACTTTGGGCAGTTCCGGCGAATGTGAACGCAGCTTTCAGACGGTGAGCAATGGTGCCCGCCTGGTTCCGGCGGTTTTGCACGATGCAATGGTGGTTAACAAGGAAAACCTGAAACTGACTGTCATTTCAGAAGGTTACCAGACGGAAGAAGAAATTTACAGGTAATTTTTTCAGTTGGATTCAATTAAAAATGGAATAATAACTATGGTTGAATCTAAAAAAATAAAGTGTTTGTGCTCATTTATAATTTTTCTTATGCGTTAACTTTTTACTGGTTTTATTATTCCTGAATTTTTTTTTGCCTTCCAAAAACCAATGG
>DATFJO010000275.1:0-5051 GCA_035269145.1 Tangfeifania sp.
GGTCAGTTATGATTGTGGTCATCATGCTACTCTATTCTGAATTTGGCGGTTTGAAAGCCATTATTTACGCCGATTTTATGCAGGGAACCATGCTGCTCATCGTGGTTTGGGTAATTGCGCTCACCTGCCTGAATTACCTTGGCGGCTGGGCCGAAATGTTTGAACAGGCGGAGGTTGCCAATGCGGCGCTGCTCTCCACTCCCGGCCCGAAAGGATTGCTGAATGCACAGTTCCTGATTGCCTCGTTTCTGGCTATTTTAATGATTCCGGTTACTCAGCCTCAACTCTCTACGCGGCTCGTCATCATGAAAAGCACCGGCAAAATGTTTCGCATGGCGGTGGCAGTGGGCACTTTTGCAATGCTGGTAATTCTACCCACCATCGTAATTGGATTATACGGCGCCATTCGCTATCCCGATGCCAACGTTGCCGACTTTTTAGGACATGTTTTGCTGCGTGATCAGGCCGGATTTGTTGCTGCGGCAGCCATTATCGGGTTGTTTGCAGCAGCCATGTCAACATCCGACTCACAACTTTTTGCAATGGGAAATGAACTCCGCGGGTTGCTGGGCCATAAAGGCAGCGATTCGCTGTTGCCCATTCGTATTGCAATTATTTGTTTTGCCATTGCAGCGCTTATTTTTTCACTGGTGAGCTCCGATCAGTTGGTTTTACTGGCTCGTATCAGCTTTGCTGGAACTGCCATGATGGGGCCGCTGGTGATTCTCGGTATCTTTTCACAAAAACCACAGGGCTGGTTCATGATTTTAATGTCGGGCCTGGGACTGGCAGCATTTGTACTTTCGCAGGCGAGGATTTTACCGGCGATGGTCGGGCCGTTTCGGATGGATTTGTTTTTAATGATTGTGCTGGCTGTGGCGGCATTTGGAGATTACCTGATAATTAAATATCAGAAAGCCAGTTAATCGATTTTTAGAGCCCTTGAAATTCTTTCGCTGAAAGCTTCAGGGGTTTCACTGAAGAATTGCCTGAGACGTGGAAACAATTTTAGCTGGTTCAACTCACGTAAGTGTGCTACCTGGTTTTCGATTATTCGCAATTCGTCAGCGCTAAAATCATATTCATCAGCGTGCAACTCCTCCGAAAAAACATGCAAATCATGGTCGTCGCCCAACTGATCGGTAATCATGTTCAATTGCTCACTTTTCACTTTAAAGTAGCGGGGATGCAGCAATCGTATAAAATCAAGCTGATAATACAACCGTTTTAGTTTTTTGCGCAACGCGTGCAATTTATCGGCTGTAACTTCACTCTCCTGAATATTTTGGTGCCGGTTGTATGCATTCAGGTAGGTATCTTTTACTTCCTGAACAACATGAATTCGTGCAAGTTTATTGCTTCCGGCATCCATCAGTTTTGTTTCAAAACCTGTAAAAAAGTCGCTGATGGATTTACAAATTTTTCGTTCAGTAAAAAATGAATCGATTAAGATTTTGTTCTTCAGATGCAGTTTTTCACCAGCCAGTTTTATTTTTCGTTCAGGAATCAGCTTTCTCCCTCTCAGCTCTTTTTCAAGCAGTTCTGAATTCAGGTACGATTCGCGCAACAATGAAAGCTGCTTTCCATATTCTTTGATATTTTCATGAAGCGGGGTAATTTCATTTCCGGGTATTTGCTCGTAAAAACGCAGCAAGGCACGCAACCTTTTGAAAGATTTCCGGAATTCATGTACTGCCTGATTAGGTGAAATATTTTCAGCATTGCAGAAATACTCCACTTTTTCCACCTGACGCAAAACCGATTGATTTAGTTTGTTTCCGGTATTCTGAACCATATATTGCTTTTGACAGGAAAAGCAAAAATAACAATAAAAACCGCAGGTTAAAAGCCCTTATCCGAAGATAGTTTTGACAATGAAGAATCGTTCACAAAAACTAACAAAGCCCGCTTGCCGAAAGCATTGAATTTCGTATCTTTTGCCATTTATTTTTAAGTTTATTACAAATTATATGGGTCGCACCGTAAAGTTAATCAATGCCGTAATTCTGTTATTTCTTGCATCCCTGGTACACGGGTTTGCTCAGCAAAAAACACTTTTATTTAACGGAATCACAACCGACGACGGCCTGGTTTCATCCAACATTCTCAGCATTGTACAGGATCATCACGGGTTTATCTGGATTGGAACCTACGATGGACTGCACCGCTACGACAGCAAAGAACTGAAGGTTTACCAAAACAAAACCAATCAGCACAACAGTTTGGCCGACAACCTCATCCGTTCACTTTATATCGATAATGAAAACAACATGTTTGTGGGGACGAATACAGGAATCAGCCTGTATGACAAACGCACCGATCAGTTTATCAATTTCAGCCAGGATTCTGCATCCTGTCTCAACAATTTCAATTTTCAGGCTAATGATATTTTAAAAGACGACCTGGGAAATATTTGGGTTGCATCAAATATTGGGCTGGTTAAGTTCAATCAAGCTGATAACAACTACGAACTATTTAGCCATGAGCCTGCCAATCCTGAAAGCCTCAGTAACTCTTTTTGCACCGGGCTGCACATTGACAGCTACAAACGTTTGTGGATTAGCACACAAAAAGGACTCAATCTTTATGATTCTGAAAGGAACTCATTTAAAGTTGCCGGCGAAGGAATAAACGGAGAGGATTTTTCAGAATTCCTGTTCCTTAAACTGACAGAAGACCAAAACAAAAACCTGTGGATAAACAGCGAAGATGGATTATTCAGGATCAAACTTACAGGTGAAAATGAAGAAAAGCTTTATCATTTCAAACACGATCCGGAAAATCCAAATTCCATCTCGGGAAATATGCTTTCAGGAATTTATGTCGACCAGGAGAACAACCTATGGGTAGGTGCCGAAAACAACGGATTATACCAGTTCAACAGAGAAAAGCAGAATTTCCATCCGGTTACATCCAGTGGAAAAAGTGTAAAAAACCTCGGGAATATTTCAGTAAATGCCCTCTTCCAGGACAATGCCGGAAATTTATGGATTGGCACTTACGGACACGGCGTGCTTACCGTTTCCAAAAACAGCTACGCTATTTCTCTTTTCCAGGATATTGTGACGGGTGGCACCACTTACACCAGTACGCTGGTCAATTCGTTTCTCGAAGACGACGACGGAATTATATGGATTGGAACCGACGGCAACGGTTTGTTCCGGTTCGATAAATCTACACGCAAATTTCTCAATTACAGCACTAAAAATTCGGAGCTTGAAAATGACTATATCTTATCGATGGTTCGGGACGGTAAAAATAACCTTTGGCTGGCAAGCTGGGATGGCGGGCTCATCCGGTTCAATCCGGAAAATGAAACTTTTAAATCATATAAAACAGAAAACAGTGACATCCCGGGAAATAAAATTTATACAGTTGCCGGTTCAACCGGAAATCAAATCTGGCTCGGTAGTCATTACGGAGGCCTCATTCTTTTTAACACTGAGACAGAAAAGTTTACTTCGGTTGGCAAAATCAGCAGCGATTTGGGAGAAAACACCGTGAATGTGGTGAAACCCGGCAGCAAAGGAAAACTGTATGTAGGAACTACCAAAGGACTGGTAATGTATTATCCGAATCAGAATCGGGTTGAAAAAATAACTACCCCGGAAAACGAACTTAATGTAGGCGAAATAGAAATAAACGATGTGGAAGTGGAAAACGACACAAGCATCTGGGTGGGCACGCTGATGGGGCTTTACCATTTAAATCCTGAAACACACAAAACCCGCAGGTACACCACTGCCGAAGGACTCCCGGGTGATATTATAAACGCACTTGTAAGGGATCATTCGGGTGTTTTATGGGTTACCACTTCCAACGGAATCTGCCGTTTCGAGCCTGAAAATTTATCCATCACCGTTTTTAATAAAGACGACGGAATGCAAAGCAACGAATTTCGCCCGCGAAGTGCACTTGCTGATTCGGAAGGCGACCTGCATTTTGGAGGCATAAACGGATTCAATATCATCGATCCGCAAAAAATAGAACAGAATAAACATGTACCGAACATTCAACTTACTGGGCTCGATATTTTTCACATGCCGGTAAAACCGGGCGATCCCAACTCGCCGCTTGACAAAATTATTGCTGAAACCGACAAAATAGTGCTCGATTACGATCAATCGGTACTGACATTTCATTTTGCAGTGCTCGATTTTACCAGCTCCAATAAAAACGAACATGCCTACATGCTCGAAAATTTCGACAGCGAATGGACTTACTCCGCCAACGATCGCCGGGCAACCTACACCAACCTCGACCCGGGAAAATATATTTTCAGGGTGAAAGGGGCCAACAACGATGGGGTGTGGAATGAAAAAGGCGCCTCGTTGGTTGTGGAAGTTAAACCGCCCTGGTGGCAAACATGGTGGTTCAAAGTTCTGCTGGTTCTGATTATTACGTTTACAATACTTTCCTTTTTTTATGTACGGATTACAAATTTGAAAAAACAAAAACAGATTCTTGAAAAAAAGGTGGAGGAAAGAACCCAGGAACTGGCAAAATTAAATGCCACAAAAGACAAACTATTTTCGATTATTTCACATGATTTGCGCAGTCCTTTCAATGTTATTCTCGGTTATACCGAAGTGCTAAAAGAGCAATACAAATCTTTTGATGAAGAAACCATGGACAATGTGCTGGCCGACCTGAAAGAATCGGGCGAGAACGCATTTCAGCTACTTGAAAACCTGCTAAACTGGTCGGGCACACAGCGTGGTACCATCGATTTTTCGCCTGAAAAAACTACCGCGGCAGAAATTACAAGTAATATTTTGCACGAAGTGAAACCACTTGCCAGGAAAAAAAACATTCAAATCATAAACAGCGTGACCGGAAAAAATCTTCCGTTGCTGGCCGATAAAAACATGCTTTCACTGGTGTTCAGGAACCTTTTAACCAATGCAGTAAAATTCAGCAATCCGGGAAATAAAGTTTGGGTTGATGCAACAACATCCAATGAAGAAGTAATTTTCAACATAAAAGATGAAGGCATTGGCATTCCTGCTGAAAAAACAGCTATACTCTTTGATTTGGCAGAAAACACCACA
>DATFJO010000276.1:0-7672 GCA_035269145.1 Tangfeifania sp.
GGCCATTTTGCCAATGCGGCTTGTGTGGCTGGCATTCATCCCGGTGAACTGGCCGGAAAAACGGTTTCGCCCGGCGAAGCGTTGACAGTTGTTGAAAATCTGGAACGCAAATTTTATGAAATTTCCTCAGGATACACAGCTCCGGGCTGCTCTATTGAAGATTTTCTGCAACAAACAACCCGCAAAAATCACTTTGAATCCAGTTATCCGCTGGGTGTGAACCCGATGCCTCTTTGGGAATTGCTGCCTGAAACAGTTGTAAAATCGATGCAGGCTGGCCTGGCTGATTTTAACCGCAAAATGAAAGGATTTGAAACCGGGACCCTGCTGGGTCTTGAAAGCAAAACTTCATCGCCCATCCAGGTGTTGCGCGAAAAAAATGGGTTGTGCACCGGCTTTGAAAATCTGTATTTTATTGGCGAAGGAAGCGGCTACGCAGGCGGAATTATTTCGAGTGGCGCAGATGGAATTAAAGCGGCGATGAATTACATTCAGGCAAATTCGTAAAGTTTCATCAAAATGTAATCTTTTAAGAATAAGTCAAATATTGTTTTAATGTAATTTTATCGCATGTAAAATCAAACTTAAACGTTCCTCAAAATGAAAACCGTTATTCTTTATGAATCATTTTTTGGTAACACGAAAATCATAGCCGAAGCAATGGGAAAAGCATTTCCTGCCGGTGAAGAAATTTGGGTACTTAGCATCTCAGAAGTTGAATGGCAGCAAGTTTCTGATGCAGATTTCCTGATTGCAGGTTCTGCCACACGCGGATTTCGACCCTGCGAAAAAACGAAGCATTTTTTGAAAAACATCCCATCAAAAGGATTATCGGGAATTAAAGTTGCGGCTTTCGATACCCGAATGGCACTTTCTGAAATTGAATCAAAATCGTTGCGGTTTATCGTTAAAACAGGAGGTTATGCAGCCAAACACATTGCAGCTTCATTAAAAAAGAAAGGCGGAGATCTTATAGCACCTCCCGAAGGTTTTCTGGTAACCGGCGAGGAAGGACCTCTATTAAAAGGAGAAGAGGAACGGGCTTCGAACTGGGCAAAAAATCTTTTTTTGGGAATGGCAAAATCACAAACATTCTGAAGTATTCGCTTAAATCAAATTTTAAAACAGTTTAACATTCTTTGGGATAAACCAAACTTCCCGCCTGAAATACATTCCTAACAATTCCTTACTTTTGTTGTTTCTAAAACCGGAAACAATGGCTACTATTTTAAATATTGAAACTTCAACCGAAGTTTGCTCGGTAAATGTATCGGAAAACGGGAAGCTCCTTTTTGAAAAAGAGAGTCTTGAAGGGCTGAAACATTCGGAGCTGCTCACTGTTTTTATTGAAGAATTTTTCAGCGAAAACAATCTTGAAATGAAAGCCGTTGATGCAGTGGCGGTTGCAAAAGGTCCGGGTTCGTACACCGGATTACGCATTGGCGTTTCGGTAGCAAAAGGATTGTGCTATGCACTTGATAAACCGTTGATTTCCATCAGCACGCTGGATGCTATGGGAATTTTTACCAGCCAGCATTCGGAGCAATTCAATATTGAAAACAAGAGCAGTGAGAACCTGCTTTTCTGCCCGATGATTGACGCCCGGCGCATGGAAGTTTACACTGCACTTTACAACCAAAATGGAGAACCATCCGAACCGGTTTCAGCAAAAATTATCGATGAAAATTCGTTTTCAGAAAAACTGAAAGATTCAGAAATAGCGTTTTTCGGAAACGGAGCAGATAAATGCAAGAAGGCGCTCAGCCACCCCAATGCTTTGTTTGCCGGCCCGTTAAAAGCTTCGGCACGGTTTATGATAAATCTTGCTGAAAAGAAATACAACAATAAGGAATTTGAGAACGTTGCTTATTTCGAGCCATTTTATTTAAAAAACTTTGTGGCAACTGTTCCGAAAAATAAAATTATAAAATGAAGAAATACCTGATAGCAGCCCTGTTAGCATTTTTGCTTACTCAAACAGTTTCAGCCAAAAAAGAGCGCATTTTATTCAACCTCAAATTTGGCTTTGTAAAAGGCGGCGAGGCCGTGCTTAACATCAATGATACGCTGTTTCAAAGCCAACCCGCTATTCACTACTACCTTGAAGTGCGTACCACCGGGCTCACCGACAAGCTTTTCGGAGTGAACGACATTTACGAATCGATTGTGGATGCCCAAACCAGACTGCCCCTAAAATCGGTAAGAAACATTAAGGAAGGCAAATACCGCTGGTACAACGAAACACTTTTTTTCCACGACAAAGATTCGCTGTTGAGCCAGAAATCGGGATGGCGACCTGCCCCCGAAAACCTGGTGGACATTGTATCGGTATTTTTCTATTTTATCAATAACCACCTGATGGAAAACATTGAAAAAGGCGAAAAAGTAAGTCTGCCCACATTTCATGCCGATAAAATCGATACTGTATCTGTTCAATACCAGGGCGACAGAATGATTAAAAGCGATCTGGGCGAAATCGACACCTACGTTCTGGCTCCTACCGTGGATAAAGGAAAATTGCTGAACCGCTCCGACGGATTGAAATTTTTTATCTCAAAAGAATCAAAATTGCCGGTACTTCTCGAGTTTGACATGCGGGTGGGTGCTTTGCGGGCAATACTTCAAAGCTACGAAATAGACGGGGAAGAACAGGTTTCGAAGTAATTTACCAGATTCTTTTTCAAAAACCAGCCGAAAGTCTTCATTTTTAACCGATTTGTTTATTTTTGCACCATCAGAAAATTTAATAAGAAAAATTCATGGCATCAACATCAGATTTTAGAAACGGGATGTGCATTAATTATAAAGACGATATTTATACCATCGTACATTTTTTGCACGTAAAACCCGGAAAAGGCCCCGCTTTCGTGCGCACAAAACTCAAAAATGTAAAAACCGGCCGCGTGGTTGAAAACACCTTTTCTTCAGGCACAAAAGTAGAAGAAGTAAGGGTTGAAAGACGCCAGTACCAGTATCTTTACAAAGACGACATGGGGTACAATTTTATGAATACCGAAACTTTCGAGCAAATTCCGGTACCGGAAAGCATGCTTGAAAATGCCGACCTGATGAAAGAAGGACAGGTGATTGAAATACAGTTTCATGCGGAAACTGAAACGCCGCTGACTGCTGAAATGCCACCTTTTGTTGAGCTGGAAGTAACCCAGACTATCGAAGGCGAAAAAGGAAATACCGCCAGCTCCACAGCATTAAAACCAGCAACCCTCGAAACCGGAGCCGAAATTATGGTGCCAATGTTTATTAATGAAGGTGAAGTAATTAAAATAGATACCCGCGACCGCTCCTACAGCGAAAGGGTGAAAAACTAAAATATTTTTTAAAAATAAGAAGAATCAATCCGGTTTCTCTGAAGCCGGATTTTTTTGTATTTCCACTGCTGAATTTTCTTCACGGCGCGAATAAATATCGGCAGCCACAATCATGGCCGTAAATCCCCAAAACGGAACCGACAATTTATCTGTATCCAGGAAGTTATTCAAAAAACCATGCACATAATAAGTAACCAGCCCTACAATAGCTGCCAGTATAATTGATCGGATGCGAGGGTTTTTGAGGCGTGAATAAGCATGAATTCCGGTGTACAGAACCGTAATAATTATAATCAGGAAAGTAACCAGCCCCAATACTCCCGACTCTGAAAGCGGGCCGAGATATTCGCTGTGGGCGTTGCCACCGTCTGCGGCATTGGTTGAAATAATGGTACGATCGCGGTTGAGCTGGAAAGGAGCATACTGGAACATGTAGGTTCCCGGGCCGTAACCAAAAACCGGCTTGTCTTTAAACATGTGAATGGCGCTGTTCCACCGGTTTATCCGTTCGAGGTTGGAAGCATCGGAAGAAATATTGGAAATAGACGATACGTGCTCCATCAGATCGGAAGACGATTCATCGGAATTGCGCTCGAGGTGCATTAAAATCTGGTGCTGAAAAGAAAAAACAAACGCAATAACAACAATTGCTGTAATAAAAATAGGCTGAAACCGGATCTTCAGCTTGATAATACTCCAAACAATCAGGGCAGCAATAATACTCACCCACGCGGCCCGGCTATAGGACAGCACCAAAGCAATCAACAGGATACCAAGGACCACCAGTCCGGCATTTCTTATTTTTTGTGAATAATGCCTGCTGAAAGCAAACAAGGCTGCAAACGGCAGGTACATTGCAATTGCTGCTCCATAGGAAGTGTGGTCGTTATAAAACGGAGAAACCACATAATGTGCGGCTTGTTTGTTCCACAAACCATAGCCCCAGTGGCGGTAAGTTGAATAAAAAACCACTACCATAAAAGCAATCAGGTACAACCATACATACTGCTCCATTTTACGGCCACCTTTAAAAATTTTTGCAGTGAGCAGGTACAAACACACCACAAACCACATGCG
Organism: Tangfeifania sp.; assembly: GCA_035269145.1. Lineage (GTDB taxonomy): Bacteria > Bacteroidota > Bacteroidia > Bacteroidales > Prolixibacteraceae > Tangfeifania. The sequence continues at coordinate 4,407 of DATFJO010000276.1, forward strand.
GGCCAGTAAAAATTTAAACGATACAACCGGCATAGTACTGGTGAGGCTGGTTAAAAATATCCAAATCAGGTTTATGTAAATGGCCATGGAAACAGGATGCAAAAGAATATCGCGATCAAATTTTCGCTCCTGGATTACTTTCAGCATAAAAAGAATAAAGACACCAAAAAGCAGCGGCTCGGTTGGCAGGTACATGTCGAAACCAACGGAAGGCATTATTTCACGGAGCGGAAGGGACAGCGGCGCAAAAAATGCCACAAACCAAATAAGCTTATCAAATGAGAAAACTGCCAGTAAAAAAACACCCAAAACAACCGGCAATGCATTAATCAGCAATGAATCTTTTTTTACCACAAAGTACAGATTCAACAAGATAAAACTTATTGAGACAAAGTAAAAAAGAGTAATTCGTATGGTGTTATTCCGAATCAAAAGTTATTCTTCTTTTCGGTAATCGAGTACGAGAAAAACAAGCAATGCCAGAAACACAGCAGAAACTGTTGAAAAAGCTGCAATCAACCAGCGCACCGGATATGATTTTTTATCGGCCGGAACCGGATATTCAACAATGTGGGCATAAGTAATGTCTTTTTCTGCTTCCAGCACCTGAACTTCCTTCACAGTTCTTAATGAATCAATTAATTGATTGTACTTATTGAACTTCATCTCCAGCACAAAAATGTCATCACTGTAGTCTTTCAGGTAGTCCATTTTCTGCTTTATTTCCCTCGCTCCTGAAGACTCTCCTTTATTTGCAGCAAGTGCAGACATATAGCCTTCAGTGATTCGCTCCAACTGAGAGGTACTTATTATGCCCGTTTCATTTCTTAACTGCTGAAGCATATTCGATATTGAATCAAGCTCTTTTGATTTATTATTGATGTATTTTTCAGTTATTTCAACTACTTCAATGTGCTTGAGAGAATACATATCGCCTACCTTATCGTTATAAAACCGGATTAATGAATCGCACATGGCAGCAGCCCGGGCCGGGTCATAATCCAAAACCTCAATTTCAACAGTTTCAAATTTTGTTTTGCTGATATTTACATTTGTATTGTAAATATCAAGCATGTAAGTTAAGTAATACGGATCGTCTTTGCTTATGTTATAAACTTCGCCGAGATTAAATACGTCAAACATTTTCAATTTGATATCTCTCGACCCCAAAAGTTCGAGAAGCTGCTCAGTTTCAGACTCTTCACTTAAAACGGCAATATTATTGGTAGGATAAACCCGTGCTGTTGATTTAAACTTGGGCTTGATAAATGCCGGCCCTGAAAAAATGGCTGCCAAAATAACGGCTGCAATCCCAATTACTATAAAATGGAATTTGCGTTTCCAGATTACCTGGAGGATACGCTGATTGTCAAAAAAGTCATTCATAAAAGTGGTTCATTTTGATCGCAATAATTGAACGAAACCGAAATGTTTTTAGTATCGTATGCAACATTTTTCGATAGTTATTCAGCAATTATCAGGTAATAATTTTTCTTCCCTTTTTGTGCGAGAATGTATTTCCCCCCGATCAGGTATTCTGCATTTACTGCCAAATCAGGATCTCCGATTTTTTCCTTATTGATACTGAGCCCGTTACCTTTTATCGTTCTGCGCAGTTCCCCTTTCGAAGTAAAAACGGATGTTTTTTCTGCCAGCAAATCAATAATATTTATTCCTGTTTTAAGTTCAGCTTTTGAAACTGAAAATTGCGGAACGCCTTCAAAAACCGAAAGAAAAGTACTCTCATTCAACTTACGCAGTTGTTCGGCAGTGCCTTTGCCGAATAATATCTGCGAGGCTTCCACGGCCATTTCATAATCTTCGCGCGAGTGTACCATGGTTGTAATCTCCTCGGCCAGTTTCTTTTGGAGCAGACGGAGATGTGGCTTTTCCAAGTGTTCGGCGGCCAGCTTTTGAATCTCTTCTTCCGGGAGCAGCGTAAAAATTTTGATGTAACGCTCAGCATCCTCATCGGAAGTATTGAGCCAGAACTGTAAAAATTTATAAGGTGAAGTCCGTTGCGGATCGAGCCAAACATTCCCTTCTTCGGTTTTGCCAAACTTCGTTCCATCGGCTTTAGTGATTAGCGGGCAGGTCATGGCAAAAGCTTCGCCACCTGTTTTCCGGCGAATCAATTCTGTACCGGTGGTAATATTCCCCCACTGATCGGAACCGCCCATTTGCAATTTGCAACCCAATGTTTTGTACAAATGCAGAAAATCAAACCCCTGAACCAGTTGGTAAGTAAATTCGGTAAACGACATTCCTGATTTTGATTCCTCACCCAGCCGCTTTTTCACGCTGTCTTTAGCCATCATGTAGTTCACGGTGATGTGCTTGCCAATGTCGCGAATGAACTCAAGAAATGAAAACTCCTTCATCCAGTCGTAGTTATTTACCAAAACTGCTGCATTGGGAGCATCGCTTTTAAAATCGAGGAATTTTTCGAGTTGATTCTGAATGCATTGCTGATTGTGACGCAGGGTTGGTTCATCCAAAAGATTCCGCTCCTGCGATTTTCCTGATGGGTCGCCAATCATTCCGGTAGCGCCGCCAATCAGTGCGATGGGTTTGTGCCCGGCAATCTGAAAGTGTTTCAGCATCATCACACCAACGAGGTGACCAATATGCAGTGAGTCGGCAGTAGGATCGATACCTACATAAGCCGCTGTCATTTCTTTTGAAAGTTGTTCCTCGGTTCCGGGCATCATGTCCTGCAACATTCCCCGCCATTCCAGCTCTTTAACAAAGTTCATTCAATTATTTTTTTGCAAAATTTGCGCAAAGATATAAACTTAAATGTTAACCGCTTTCTTAACCCTGTCAAAAACATTTTCTTCTTTTTTGATTGGTTCGTCAGAAGTGTCCCAGATGTTTATAAACGGAAACAGCGAAGGCGCAAAATTCCGGATGGGTTCATACAATCTCGATTCAGTTTTTGCCTCCTTCGAAAGAATCTCTACATCCTCATCAATTTTATCGAAAACAATTAATATGATACTTAAAATGAGCGCTGAGCGCAAAATGCCAAAAGCCAGACCGGCCAGTTTATTTATAAAGCCAAGCATTGCGGCTTCAATAAACTTATTTACGGCACTGCCAACAACGTGCACCAGAATAACAATAACAATAAAAGTGATTATAAAAGATATAATATTGAGATACTCTATTTCAAAATTGAAGTTTTCAATTAGAAAATCGGTGGTGATGTACGAAAATTCAATGGCTCCCCAAATGCCAAGAATGAGGGCAGCCAGCGATGCCAG
>DATFJO010000277.1:0-2385 GCA_035269145.1 Tangfeifania sp.
GGCAACACTTCTGCTTTATATTCAGCAGATGCTTTTAAAAGTTTCGGTGGAGAAAGAGAAGTTGTTGAGAATAAATCAACCATCGACCAGGTTTATCCGAATCCTGCTTCTGAAAAATTCAAAGTCTGGCTCAATATTCAGGAAACAGATAAAGAAAGCAGAATTGCGCTGCTTTTGATTGACAATCTTGGTCATAAGCTTGATGAAGTTGAAGTGCATTACACAGACGACGGATACATTAGGATTGGATTTGACTTATCGGATTACAACGCTGTCAACGCAGGAGTTTACCGGCTCACGCTGCTTATTAACGGAAAAGCCGTTGACTCAAAAAACATAGTGATCTCTCACCAGTAAACAATAAACATATGATTGTTATTGAATTCAGAAAACATATTGAATAACATATAAAAACCTTGCATTTCTCCTCTTTTTTTGAAAAAGAAACGTTTACTTTTGAATTCGAATCCTGCGGGAAGGCAAAGCTGACCTTAGGGAAAGAAATCAAAAGATAAACGATATGGATGAAGAATTGATCCATCTGTTCTTTTGAACTTCCCCAACTTTCTTCCCGCATAAAATTTTGAAAATGACTGATAGTCAGAAACGACTGGGTTTCGCAGGAATTATTATCGACAACCGCGAAAAGTGTTCAGGCATTGTGAACGATGTGTTGAGTGAATGCGCCGAACTTATTTTGGCACGCACCGGATTGCCCAATGCCAAGGGAAATACTTCGGTAATTACACTGGTAATAGATGCCACCACCGACGAAGTGGGTGTATTAACAGGAAAACTGGGCCGCATAGAAGGCGTATCGGTTAAGTCGGGCCTGGCGAAAAGATAGGTCACAGTAACTTTAAACCCGAAACTTGGAACTCGGAACTTTAAACTATAAATTGATATGTACAATAAACCGGCCGATTTTATAAACGAACAAAAAGTGTGGGATGTGCTCGAAGCACACAAAACAGCCGACAATGCAAAAGTGAGAGAAGTACTGGCAAAAGCTGCTGAAATGAAAGGCCTGGACCTGGATGATGTAGCTGTGCTTACCGGTATCAGCGACCCTGAATTACTGGGCGAATTATTCCAAACAGCCAACGAGGTAAAAGAAACCATTTACGGGAAACGGCTGGTGCTTTTTGCGCCACTTTATATTTCCAACCTCTGTGCCAATGAGTGTTTGTACTGTGCTTTCAGAGCCACCAACAAAGACATTGTGCGAAGTGCACTTACCCAGAAACAAATTGCAAAAGAGGTGGAAGTGCTCATCAATCATGGTCACAAACGAATTTTGATGGTCGCCGGAGAATCCTACCCCAACCAGGGGTTTCAGTATGTTCTCGATTCCATTAAAACAATTTACGACGTAAAATCGGAACATGGCGAAATTCGTCGGGTGAATGTGAATATCGCGCCACTTTCAAGCGATGAATTTGTGCAATTGAAGAAAGCCAACATCGGAACTTACCAGATTTTTCAGGAAACGTATCATCGCGAAACTTACAAAAAAGTACATCTCGGCGGCAAAAAACGCGACTACAACTGGCGGGCGTGGTCGCTGCACCGGGCCATGGAAGCCGGCATCGACGACCTGGGAATCGGTGTTCTTTTCGGGTTGTTCGATTATCGTTTTGAAATACTGGCAATGATGCAGCACATCCGCGAACTGGAAAAGCAATTTGGAGTGGGACCACACACCATAAGCGTTCCGCGTTTGGAACCTGCCACCGGCAGCGACCTGGCTGCTCACCCACCCTTTCCGGTTTCGGACATCGATTTCCGGAAAATTGTGGCCATTTTGCGGCTGGCAGTTCCATACACCGGCATCATCATGTCGACCCGCGAAACGGCAAAAATGCGCCGCGAAACATTTGCTTTGGGCGTAAGCCAGATTTCGGCAGGAAGCCGCACAAATCCGGGAGGTTATGAACATGAAGAAGACGAAGATGATCCGTCAGGCCAGTTCAGTTTGGGTGACCACCGGCCACTCGACGAAGTGATTCGTGATGTGGCAAAAATGGGGTATATTCCTTCGTTTTGCACAGCTTGTTACCGGCTGGGCCGCACCGGCCAGGATTTTATGGATCTGGCCAAACCCGGCGACATAAAGTTGCACTGCGCACCAAACGGATTGTCGTCATTTAAAGAATATCTGCAAAATTATGCAACTCCCGAAACCGCTAAAATCGGGAACCGGTTAATCAAAGAAACCCTTGCTGAAATGGACGGGCTGGCCAAACAACGCGCCGAAAAACTGGTTAAACGTGTGGAAGCCGGAAGAGATGATGTGTATTGTTGAATCAGGAAGCTGGAAGACCAAAGTCAGAAGTCGGAAGTTGTTGATAATATTCAAAAGGTTTCTTAATTTTGGGAAAAGTC
>DATFJO010000278.1:0-4000 GCA_035269145.1 Tangfeifania sp.
AGTAAATTGGCCGGCCAAAATAAAAATCAGGATAAGTATTCGTTCCAGAATACCAATCCATGCTGAAATATCGTGTTTGTTCTTTTTATTTTTATCTGGGATTACCGCATTTAAAAATAAGCCGGTAAAAATACCTATTGGATTGGTAACTAAAATAAACCCATTGGCAAAAATCCAAAATTTAATCAGGTTTTCTGAAATTGTTGTATCAGTTACATAAGTAGCCAAAATAAACAAAGCAGCAATGTGCAAAAGCTGGTCAATCAGAAAAGCCGGAATATTATCTTTTAACTTCGACTTAAATAGGTCTGTAACAAAATGCAGTATAAAAATAATCGGGAAAAACCACCACAAGCTAAGCTGAAAAGTAAAAAGTACAGGTAACAAAGATGCAAGAAAAGTATGCATAACAAACTTCCCTGACTTCCATCCGTTTTTTCTTTTATGTTGTACCCATGAATCTGGTTGAAGCCAAAAATCGGCAACCAGATGGCCGGTTAACATGGGCAAAAAAACGCTATTCAAAATTTCCATAATGCTTTTCTATTATTTGTTCGTAGCGTTCCAGAAATTTTTCAATTACCTTCCAGTTGGCCGCTTTTAGTGTTTTACTCACCGAGGGCTGAGAAATATGAAGTATTTCCCCGACCTGCTCCTGGGATATCCTGTTCAGCTTATAAAACAGTACATTCGCTTGTACTGAGGAAAGACTTTTTAGCAGAACATCTGCCATGTAACAATAGGTTTCAAGTTCCCGGTCCAACTCATTGTTGCCTGTAACAACAATGATATGAAGGTCTTTCTTTTTTAAACTGTCCAGATTCTTACCCGACCGCTGAAAAGCCGGACCATCTGCTAACAACACATCATCGTTCCATGTGGCTACTTCGCCAATACCTATAGAAATTCTCAGGTCGGAAGCTTCACTTTTTCGACGCATCTCCATCCTGAATTTTAATGACAGTAACAATGCAACCATTGGTTTTACTGCCAGTTGAAAACTGTCACCTCTATAAAACCGGGGCCTCAGGAGAATCCCTTCATGAATAAAATGCTTAATCCCGTTTTGGATAAACCTCTTCTGAGCTTCATTTAATGCTGAGGATTTCACAATGTCTCCCGTTATAACTGCAATTTGTTTATTCTTTTTCACAGAACAAATATAACTAAAAATAGTTATAAAATATAAATATAACCAAAAATAGTTATATACTTAAATTATAATGCTTTTTGGTTATATCTTTCAATCTTCTTCAAACTGATTTTTTCTTCGTAGATGGCTTTGCCGGTAATAACGCCCGGCACGTTCATTTCAGCCAATTTATAAATATCGTCCATCGATGCAATGCCGCCACTGGCAATAATTTCAACTTCAGGCAAAGTTTCCATTATTCCAGCATACAATTCAAACGCAGGACCTGTTAACATTCCGTCGCGGCTGATGTCGGTGGAAATTACTTTTTTAATTCCTTGTTTGTGGAATTCAGCGATAAAATCAATTACCGGCAATTCGGTACTTTCCTGCCAGCCGCTTACCGCAATTTTTTCATCTTTTGCATCGGCACCCAAAATAATTTTTTCGCTGCCATAAGTTTCCAGCCAATTCAGAAAAGTCTCTTTCTCTTTTACGGCAATACTACCTCCGGTAACCATTGCAGCTCCCGAATTAAAAGCAATTTTTAAATCTTTATCCGATTTTAATCCCCCTCCAAAATCGATTACTAAATTTGTTTTAGTTGCAATTCTTTCGAGCACTTTGTAATTTACAATGTGTTTGGCTTTGGCACCGTCTAAATCAACCAAATGCAAACGGCCTATGCCTGCTGTTTCAAACATTTTTGCTACCTCAAGTGGATCTTCATTGTAAACAGTTTTCCGGTTGTAATCGCCCTGTGAAAGCCTGACGCATTTCCCGTCGATTAAATCGATAGCCGGAATGATTTCAATTTTTTTGTTCATAACTTCTTATTGTAAACATCTCCTCTTCCTCCCGCTGAAATAACCAAAATCAATAAATCCTTTTCAGCAAACTGATAAATAATTCTTATGGTACCAATTCTAAGGCGGAAAACATTTTTAACACCTTTAAGTTTTTTAATATCAAGCAGCGGATGAGAATGGGGATTTTCTTTTAATAATTCCAGCTTTTTAGCAATAATTCTTTTAGTGGAGGGATTACATGATTTCAAAAACTTTGCAGCCTTTTTATGAATAATCAGGGCGTACATCAAAACTCCTTTTTCAACTCATCCCAATCCTCAAAATCGCTAAAGTCTTGCTTTTCAATTTTCTTTTGCACTGAATAGTATTCTTTATTTTCTTCAGCAGTCAATTCGTCCGGGTCATTATCGTAGATTTTAAAACTGTCTTTGGGCAACAATTCCAAAAAATCGCGAAAGGTTTTGTACACTTTATCTGAAATATCGATGGTAATAGACTTCATAACTTAAATATCTGCCACAAAATTACTACTTCTTAACCATCTTCCAAAATCATTTTTAACACAGCCTGAGCAGTAACTTCGCGATTGGCGGCCTGCTTTACCACAATAGAATTCGTGCTGTCGATTACTCCATCGGTAACCACCACATTCCGGCGCACCGGCAGGCAGTGCATAAATTTGGCATTGTTGGTCAGTGTCATCTTTTCTTCATTCACTGTCCAGCTAAAATCTTTTGAAAGAACTTGTCCGTAACTGGAATAGGAAGCCCAGTTTTTGGCATAAATAAAATCGGCTCCGTCAAAGGCTTTTTTCTGATTGTATTCCACCTTTAAATCACCCATAAATTCAGGGGCGAGTTCATAACCTTCAGGATGAGTTACCACCAGTTCGTAATCGGTTTCACGCATCCATTCAACAAAAGAATTAGGCACAGCCTGCGGCAATGCTTTTGGGTGCGGTGCCCAGGTCAGAACGACTTTGGGTCGCTCTGTTTTTTTAAATTCTTCAATAGTTACCAAATCGGCATAACTCTGCAACGGATGACGGGTGGCACCTTCCATGCTCACAACCGGAACTCCGGCATATTTCACAAACTGATTCAGAATCTTCTCGGAATAATCGTCGTCGCGGTTTTGGAACCGTGCAAAAGCACGCACACCAATTACATCGCAATATTGACCGATTACCGGAATTGCTTCCAACAGGTGTTCCGGTTTGTCGCCATCCATCACAACTCCCAATTCAGATTCCAGTTGCCATCCGTCTTCACCAACATTCAACACCATGGTGTTCATGCCCAAATTCATCGCAGCTTTTTGTGTGCTGAGTCGCGTCCGCAAACTTGAATTAAAAAATAGCAGCACCATTGTTTTGTTATTACCCAAATGCTGGTAAGCGAACTTATTCCTCTTTACATCGAAAGCGATTTCAACCGCCTTTTTTAAATCAGGAATATCTTTTACTGAAGTGAAATGTTTCATGCTATAATTATCAGAAGACTCTAAAGTCTTGTTTACTTTGAGTTTAAATTTAGTGTCTTATTTTAATCTATTTCTAATTTTCTTGTTTTCGGGATTTCGTCTGCAATCCCAAAGCATAATTACAAGTATAAGTTGGTCAAAAATCTCATAAACAATCTGGTAATCTCCGGTAATAACAACCCGAACCGATGGATAGTCCGATTCTGTTCCAATATCAGGATATTTTGAAATTAACTGAAGACTTTTATTAATGCGGTTGTTAAGTTTGATACTGTATGCCGGAGAACCATTTCTTTCATTATAAAAATTCAGAATTTCAAATAGATCATTTTTGGCTTCAACTGACCAAACTATTTTTCTTTTAGCCATTTGTTGATTTCTTTTTGAACTTCGTTGTGAGAAATGGTTTCATAATTTTTCAATTCTTCTCTCGCACAATCAATACGTTCTTTCTGAAAATCACTTAATTGATAGGTTCCATCTGAAATTTTTGAATCAATAATTGTTTTTAACGCTTCTAAAAATGTAACATCTTCAATTTGAGATAACTGTTCACCAATAATATGTCTTAACTCTG
>DATFJO010000279.1:0-4722 GCA_035269145.1 Tangfeifania sp.
CCCACACCAAAGCGCTATGCTCGGATGATTGCGCAATCTTTTCACATTGTCTATGGCTTCCTGCCTGATGTTTTCCAGGAATGGCTCGTCGTTGGGAAACATGGCACAGGCAAACATAAAATCCTGCCAAACAAGTATACCGTTTTCATCGCACAACTCATAAAACAAATCGTCTTCGTAGACACCTCCACCCCAAACCCGCAGCATGTTCATGTTCGATTTTTTGGCGGTTTCAATCATGGTGCGGTAATTTTCTTCGGTTACCCGCGGCAGAAACATATCGTTTGGAATGTTGTTGGCGCCCTTCATAAATACAGGGTGTCCGTTTAGTTTGAAGTAGAAAGAAGTTCCGTATTCATCTTCTTCGCGCACCAGTTCGAGTGTGCGAATTCCGATGCGGGTATTTTCTGCAAAAGTTCGCTGCCCGATTTTCATTTCCCCGGTAATGTTATACAAATGCGATTCGCCCAAACCGTTGGTCCACCAAAGTTTGGGATTTTCAATTTCAAAATCCACAGAATATATTTTTACACCCTCATTCAACTGAACTTTCTCACTGGTAAGTGTTGTTTCGTCATTCATCACCGAAAGTGTTGCAGTTTCATTTCCCTCGGCTTCCACTTCAAATTCAGCGGTGAATGTAGCTTTCTCTTCAGAAACTTCGTGCTGAACAATCCGCAGGTTTTCGATTTGGGCATCGTCCCAGGCTTTTAACAGAACCGGCCGCCAGATTCCGCTTGTTACCAACCGCGGGCCCCAGTCCCAACCATAATGATAGCCGGCTTTCCGGGTGTAAATACTCACCCGCTTGCCGCCTTCTACCTGGCCTCTTTCAGCCTGATCGTTTTCGGCTCCGGGATATACAAATTCATTGGCATTGTATTTTTCCAAACCAATTTTTATGGGTGATTTGAAAAGAATACGCATTTCATTTTCGCCTTCGTTGAGCAACTCTCTTACATCCACCTGCCACTCGCGAAACATGTTGTTGGCAGCCAATATTTGCTCTCCGTTCAGAAAAACATCGGCATACGTATCGAGCCCCTGAAAATCGAGTTCTACCCGATCACGATTGAGCATAGTTTTGTCAGCGTTAAAAGTGGTTTTGTACTCCCAGTCATTTTTATCGATCCACTGAACATCGAGTTCGTTAAGGCGGTAATACGGATCATCGATAACATCATTTGCCATCAAGTCGGTATGAACCGTTCCGGGTACGGTGGCGTCCATCCACTCCGATTCGCCTGCCTGGCGAAACTGCCAGTTTTCATTAATTTCTTTTTGGACCATTAGGTTGGGATTCTTCTCTTTTTGCTGACAACCAAAGCCTAAGGCGATGGCAATCACCATATTTAAAAACACTAACTTTTTCATTGACATTATTTCGGATTTTTTTTAGCGGCGCTAAATATCGAAAAACATCTCCATTTATCAAATAATTCCATAAAAAAAGCGGCAGGTATTAACATCCTGCCGCTCCTTTTTTCTTCATTGTGAATTACTTATCTTTTTTTGCCGTTGAAATATTGAATGGCATGTACAACAAGCAACACCTGAATAACCCGGTTGCTATCAGCGGGATTCCCAAAAGTCCCCACCAACTGTCAAACACTACACCAACAATGGCAATTATCAACCCCAAAATTACTCTGATTAATCTGTCTGCCGGACCTACATTACATTTCATCTAATTAAAATTTAAAGTTTTCAAAGGTATTAGATGGAACTCCCATGACTTTAATTATGCTTGTTTGTGGCAAAATAAGTCATGGTCGTTTCATATACTATTGATTTTTTATTTCTATTGTATTGAACGTAATTTTTAAGTATTGGTTCAAAATTCATCTTCCAAAATATTGCAGGCTGTTTTCAGAAATACAGGACATTTCGTTTGAAAAACCCCCTCTTCATAGGCAGCCGCTCCACCCTCCGGAGTAGAAATATCATAACCTGTTAATTTCTTGCAAATAAGCGATCCATGTTTTTCTTTGAATTTTTCATTGAATCGCTGAATGGCCTTTTTTGTTCGGGCTTTTGCATCATGGTCGCTTGAATGGTGCCCATGTTTCATGCCAATTACCATGTAAGAACCGGTTACCGCCCCGCATGTTTCGGCGCAAGCCATTCCGCCGCCAAAACCACTTGAAATTTTCAGTGCTGTTTTTTCATCCAGCCCCAAATCTTCGGCAAAAAGACTGATAACTGTTTGGGCGCAATTAAAACGGGGAAATTGTTGATCGACTAAATCAGATTTTTTTGTCATTTTTTGTTTTAAAGATAGTAAAATCCGGTAACTTGAAATCTCTCATTTCTGAAGACGGTTTGAGTTAAATTATCAAATTTGTAAACAATTATCAGTATTTCCATTATCTCACCACTGACCACAAAATGTAGAATGTTAAGTTATACCTTCAGATAAATGATGAAAAAGATCAAACTGGAATTATTGAGTTTTAAACTGACGAACAGTAGTTTCACTGTAAAATGCATTTTGACCTCCGGTTTTTGCACGTATTTTCCAGTAATACGTTTGCCTGGATTCCAAGTCGCCAATATTTTTTGAAAATGAAATGGTTTTATTTGGTTCTATATAATCTTTTGAACATTGAAATCCGACACTTAAAACAACCAAAAACAAGAAAATGCCCAAGTTTCTCTTTATCATGCCCATGCTAAATAAAATTAAAAGTAATGGAACCATAGCACTTTTCATTCCTCCTTTTTCTATTAAATCAATACAAGCTATATTAACAACATGTGGTTGAGTAAAATCCGGAGAATCAGAATAAATAATTTCATATGAACTGTCTGGGTTTCCTTTCCATTTCACCAAAACTTGCAAGACATTTACATTCGCTCCACTGGTTGGTTGTATATCATGTATGTCAGAAAAAAGATCTGAAATATAGAAAGAACGATAACCATTTTGCAACTCTTCTTTTAGATTGATATCTATAAATTCGTCATAATTATGAAAGTGGAACATGTAAATCCGCTGATTATTCAAATCGTAAATATTTGAATATTGAGTTGGATATTCCCCTTCCTGATGAGTTGATGACAGAACATAGCCAATATCATACGGGATTGGCATATCTATTTCTTGTAATAACTCGCAGGCTTTATTATAGCGCCAACATGGATGCCCCCCCAATTCAGGATGCGACTGATAAAAATTGGTCAATACCTGGTAATCTTCGTTTTTATCGATAATATTATCTCCCTCAACAATCATTGAATGCCCGGTTGAATCACCTAATAGGTATTGGGCTTTGTATTGATCTTCGCAATAAAAATCACCAAACACAATTTTTGCTTCTTCAATCGTTGCGCACTCTTCAATTACCTTTTTCATTATTGGCACCTGAAGTATAGTTTTTGTAGATTCCGAATGCGGCATGGCAAGATGAGGGCCGGAAGTGGCATCCCAGAACAGCCCTTTTTCATTCATTCCCCCCTGTGGGAAACCACTTGCCCATCCAAATTTAATCCAGCCATTTTTCTTTTGTGCTGAAGGATAGAAAAACATCATGGTTGCATTGTCTTTCCAATCTTCATTGTTACCTGCGTAAATTATTCCTTCTTTTTCAATGTAAAAAATTGTACATGAATCGGTTTTTAATGCCAAAAGAATAAAAAACAAAAACAGGCTTCCAAATCTGAACAAAAATTTCATTTCCTTTTAGATATAAAGTTTCTTTAAACAGCCTTTTCCTTCCAGCCAATAATAGCTGCAGGAAGAATATGGGCTACGTAGAGCAGACAAGCTGCCAGAAGAACATCAATTGGTTGCTTATCAAAAAGGGCAAATCCATAAACAAGGAGTAAAACAGAAATTGTAAAAACAGAATATGAATTTTTCAAGGCGCCCAGCAATACCTGGTTTTGTCGTTCATCGAGGTCCTTATTACTGTGAACCATTTTCCATAACCCCGTATGAATAAAAGCTTTTATAAAAGTCATAATTGCTGCTATCACCGATAGCGAGCCACCTGCATAAAATAAAATTGCAGAATCTAACGATCTTCCCAAATAAAAAAAGAACAGAAGAATAAAAAGTGAAAAAAAATTGGACGATATCCAGATCCTCCTGGATGATTTTGACAATTGTTTATACATTTCATGGTCCTCCTCATTTTTGTTTTAATTCCAGAATTTCTTTATAAATGGATTTCATTGGTTTTGGAGAAAAGATAATTTCGATAGGCAATTCAAAGTACTCGCTAATTTTAAATGCTAGATCAAGGCTCGGATTATATTCCTCTCGTTCAAGATAACCGATTGTTTGAAAATTTACACCAATAATATCAGCAAGCTCCTGCCTCGAAATATTTCTTTCTTTTCTCAATACTGAAATTCTGTTATAAAGTTTTCTGGATTTCATTAATTAATATATTATTTTTAATTTATCGTTGTAAATATACAACATTTAAAATAAAAAACAATACATTCTTACATAAAAAAATCCGAAGCCAAATTACTCCGGATTTTTATGTGCAATATTTCTTAATTCTTCAAGTCTCCCCCTGGGGAGATTTAGAGGGGCCTTGGCTTCTCTATTCTCCTCTCACTGCAGCCACACCCGGAAGTGTTTTTCCTTCTAAGTACTCGAGCAGTGCGCCACCGGCAGTTGAAATGTACGACATTCCATCGGCCATGTTAAATTGGTTGACACAGGCAACCGAGTCGCCACCGCCTACCAGCGAAAACGCACCATTTTGG